>JAAUOZ010000040.1 GCA_012034655.1 Leptolyngbyaceae cyanobacterium CSU_1_3
GACCTCCATCCGATACATTAAGCAAAACAAACAACCTTTTGCTCCATAAGGGTTTTGAGTGTCTGTAAAATCGATCAATGAATAATTCAAAAAACTGTTATGAAATCGTTCAAAAGCTTTGCTATACTGCGTCAGCCTATAGATTTTGGTTTAGAAGGGGTGTGGGGGCGCAGCCCCCAGCCAGGGGTGGAACCCCTGCACCCCGTCCAAAATCTTTAATTTTATGCCCTGACAAAGTATAGTAATGGACTTCAGTCACTTTAGTATCAGGTAAAGGTCGCACCCTGGGGCAGAACTTCTTTCTCTTGCATCTTGTCAATTTCCAGCAATGGGTAGAGTTGTCGCCTATAACCCACCAGTTTGCGAACAAATTCTGACAGCTTCTAATCGAAAAGCTGCCACGGCTCGATCGGGCTAAGACAGATCGTCTCACTCTTCTACCACTCACCGATCCTCGCAAGCATCTACCCTAAGAAAGGACTCTTTTTCTGTTCTGTTACGAGGGTCAAACTTACCCATTCACCCCGGCTGCTATAGCTGCGAATTAGCCGTTGCCGCAGATCAGCACTGAGCAGCCACCCCGCTTCGATAAATAAGGGTTGATCTCTTTGAATTTGCATCGGGCAGGTGAAGGAAGCCCCATCCGGCAACAGCAAAACCTGCACCCGTTGCGATCCTTGCTCAAATCGCAGCATCGAACCCTGAATCGTCCCGGTAGACGTAACTTCTCCCGCCTCTGCAAACGTGATGGCTTGCGTCACTTTGTCGCCATCTTGATGTAGCTTTAGCGTGGTCGCATAGGTGTCAGGCTCCCGCAGGTCGGGGTAGAGCGTGATCGCTTGCCCGTGCCACTCGCCCAGCAGATCTGCCAATGTAAGGGGCGATCGTTCTGGCGCATCTGTGCCAACACGCTGCTCTCGAATTAGAGTCAACCGAGCAGGCTGACCTTCTAAACTAAAAATTTGCACCAGACGCAAACGACGATCGGGCTGCACCAGCGCCAACTCTGCCCCAAACTGACTCGCCGGAGCAATCTGAATTGTCCCCTGAGAGAATGCACCCGACTCAAAAAATTTTAGCCCGCCGCCTACGGTGGAATACTCCAGAGTCAGATCCGGCTGCCCAAGGCGACGCAAGCTGAGGCGAACGGACTGGTTATTGTTCAGCCCTTCCAGAGAAAGCACCGAAGGCGTATCGCTGAGCACTTCCCCTTGAGGCGAAAGCTGTGTGAACGATCCCCGCCATTCTCCCAAGTTTTGCAAAAAGCATTCCCACTGAGATTTCATCACTTTCTCCTGGCTACGAAGACTGGTTGACTGCTAAGGATCGGGAATGATTAACTTGGCAACCCCAGATCCGACAGGAGCACTAAAACTCGGTTTCGGCTCCGCTCAACTTAGGGAGCCGTTGAGGGCTGAGCGAAGCCGAAGCACGATCGCCAAACCTGCAAGCACAAACATTGCTGGGTTAATCAACCAAGTGGAACGATCGTCTCGGCTGTTTCAGTCAGACAATATGCCTGACCCACCGAGTTCTCGGAGTAATCTAATCATAATGATCCTAGCCAAGAATGGTTTGGCATATTATCGGGTGGAGAAACGGCGCACCGCAAACAGGCTACCCATCAGCCCGACAGAGCTACCAAAGGCTAACAAAATCATGGGCAGCGCGATCGCATCCACAGGTCGAAGCTGCAACCCTTCTGCCAAAAATTGCACAAAGTCTGCTTGGTGGGCCAATTGATGCTGTAAAAATTGCCCTACACCCTGAATCGAACCCCACGCGATCGTGCCCCCACCCCGCCAAAGGTCACACCCTGTAGCAAAAACGGAAAATAAATCCAACTAGATGTAGCGCCCACCAACTGCATCACTTCAATCTCACGCCGACGCGCCATCACGATCAGCCGAATGGTGGTGTTGATGACGGCGATCGCCGTCAGAGTCAGCAATCCCGTGATCATCATGCTCACTGAGGTTAGACCTTGATTGAGTTGAGCAATTCGCTGCACGGCCTCGTCCACATATTGCACGTCTTCAACACCGCCCAAAGACTTTAACTTTTTAGCCAAAACCGGAACCTGATCCGAAGATTTGGCTTTCACCTTCAATTCATCGACCAGTGGGTTGCCCTCTAGTTGCCGAGTGACATCTTTGAGATCCGAGAGATTCAACTCTTTGATCAATCTTGCCCAGGCGGCTTCTTTGGTGATGCCCTGTACCCTGGCGACTTCTGGCATTTTCTCGACCACAGGCTTCAGCGTTTCCGCACCCACTCCTGTTTCTAGGTAAACCGAGACCTCTAGCTGGCTACCAAATTGGTTGAGCAAGCCTTCTAGCTGCCAAGAAGTCTGTAACCCAATGCCAAACAAGAACAGTAGCACTGTAACCGTGCTGATGGCTGCCCAATTCATCCAGCCGCCCCGCCGCAAACCCAACAGCGTCTCTTGGAGTAAATAATCTAGCTTGGTAAAAAAACGAAACACTTTGAATCTTTGGTTGCTAATAATCTCCGTTATTTTTAGCACCAAGTTGGCAAGTTACCAATTTTTTTTGGTATTTTTTGACCCGATTGCATCGATTCGCCGTGCAAGCCGCCATTAGTCAGAGGTTGAAAAGCTGTAAATCGTCTGAGTTTCTAGGGCATCACAGATCGAGGAAGGCCGTTGACCTACGGCAAAGGCTTGGCGATCGAGTTGCACTTGCAGCCCCGTGAGCGGATCAGACCCCGGAGAAATAATAAACTCTAGTTTCTCAACAAATGACCAGTCAGCGATCGTATCCAGAATTTGAGCGATTGCGCCGACATAGGGATGTCCGGGTGCTCTATACCAGTCTCCATCGCTGACTAGAGCTTGCTCAAATCCCAGATTCACAATCAGCGTATCTTGACCAAATAGCGCCGCTGCCACGGGCCTCGCTTCTTCTTGCAGCATCAGATCATGCATCTTGGCCAGATAGCGCAGCTTTTCTAGCCGCTCATATCGTTCGGTCACGGTTTCTGACTCGGCTTGTAAATGAATCGCCACCGTCACTAAATACGTCCGCAGAAACAAGTGCCCCATTTTCTCAGCTTTGGTGGCGAGATAGCTGAAATTGTAGGAGGTGGCCTCAATCAGCAAAGGCACACGATCGACCATCTCTAGCCCGTATCCCTTCAGTCCGGCAATCTTACGCGGGTTGTTTGTCACCAGGCGAATCTTCTTCACGCCCAGATCGTTCAGGATCTGCGCCCCTACGCCATAGTCTCGTAGGTCAGCCGGGAAGCCCAATCGTTCGTTTGCCTCGACCGTATCTAGACCCAAATCTTGCAGCGAATAGGCTTTGAGCTTGTTCACTAGCCCGATCCCCCGTCCTTCTTGGCGCAGGTAGACCACCACACCCATGCCCGCGTTTTCGATCATTTTCAGGGCTGCTTGAAGCTGCATCCGACAGTCGCAGCGCAGAGAGCCGAGAGAATCGCCCGTCAAACATTCTGAATGGACACGCACCATCACCGCCTGGTCTTTGAACTGAGTCGGATCACCTTTAACGATCGCCACATGCTCTGAGTTGTCTAACAAGTTGCGATAGGCGTAAATCTGAAATCGCCCAAACTGCGACGGCAAATCTGCAACAGTTTCTCGACAGACAAAGCGTTCGTGGCGGAGCCGATAGCTGATTAGGTCGGCAATGCTGATGATTTTGAGATTGTGCTCTTTGGAATATTCGATCAGTTCCGGCAGTCGGGCCATCGAACCATCGGAGTTTTGAATCTCGCAAATGACTCCTGCTGGGTAGAGACCCGCCAATCGAGCTAGATCAACCGCAGCTTCGGTGTGCCCTGCTCGCTTAAGAACGCCGCCCTCCCTAGCGCGAATTGGGAATACATGACCCGGACGGCGCAAATCGTTGGGGCGTGTCTCTGGGCTGAGGGCAACTTGGATGGTTCTGGCGCGGTCTTCGGCGGAAATTCCCGTTGTCACGCCGACTCTGGGCGATGCATCAATACTGACGGTGAACGCGGTCTGGTTGCTGTCCGTGTTTTCACGTACCATCAAGGGCACGTCCAATTCGTCTAGCCGAGTACCAGTCATGGCTAAACAAATCAGCCCCCGTGCGTAGACTGCCATGAAGTTAATCATGTCGGGGGTGGCAAACTGGGCAGCGCAGATTACATCGCCTTCGTTTTCCCGATTCTCGTCATCGACTACGACGATCGACTTGCCGGATTTCAGGTCAGCCAGAGCCTCATCGATTGAATCGAATCTAAAGGGTCGGCTTGACAGGGATTGAGCACTGACGGAGAGGTTCAAAGCAGTAACACCGTAAAGTTTTCTGAAGCGGCTTTAATCTTGATTGTAGTTCTTTTAACTTTGAAAGCGCACCTGTCTTTGACTGTGATTCTTTTGACTAAGAACCCCTGAGGCACTCTTACAGAGCGTGAAAAGCAGCATATCACAGGTGTATAAAAACCTGTAGTCATGTTGATGCTTCTAAAGCTAACAAAAGTTGAAAGAATTTGTCTGCGTTGTTCCCCGATAACTAGGTATTGTAGATGGCTCTTTCGTAGAATAGTAAGTCAGCAATCTGCGGAGATTCCTCACCTTAATTGCTGAAAAACGATGAACTTGAGTCAGCAATTTTGATGAGGGAGGATTACTCTATAACTTTCTGTCTATAGAAAATTTTCAAGCCTTTGATAATTTTTTTCAAATTGTTCTCTGATCTTCGTAGCTTATGAAGCCAAAGTTGGGGATGAACTAGCGTTAGAGTAAAGGACGATCGAGGGGGGGCGATCGGTCTTCAAGGTTTAACCTGCGAAACTTAGGCTCTAAACTTCAGATTTTGGCTCACAAAGCCTCAGAACTCAATTTTATCGCTTCATAACTCTCAGGAGGGCACAAAGTCTGAACTTTAAGAATAGGTCTTATGCCCTCCGACCTATTTATCTGTTTTGAGATTTGTAGGTTCAGGATTACAATGCAGCAGGAGTTTAGCCGTTCAGCCGTCGGTAAGGGTCATGAAATATGGGTGATGTAGAGCGTGTACCCGTCGGTGTGATTGGCGCATCTGGCTATGGTGGGGTGCAGTTGGTTCGCCTATTGATGGAGCACCCAAGCTTGGAGTTGGTGTATTTGGGTGGAGATAGCAGCGCAGGGCGAGAGTTTTCGAGTCTTTATCCGCACTTGGCCCATCGGGTGAGCCAAAAAATTGAGGCGATCGATTTGGATCTGATCAGCGATCGCTGTCAGGCGGTGTTTCTTTCGTTGCCGAGCGGTTTGGCTTTCAAAATGGCTCCGACACTGTTGGCGAAAGGCTGCAAGGTGTTGGATTTGTCTGCGGACTATCGATTTTCTGATCTCAACACCTATCGAACCTGGTATGGCAGCGATCGTCAGGATCACGAAATCGCTGAGACGGCAGTTTATGGATTGCCAGAACTGTATCGCGATCGCATTGCAGAGGCGCAGTTGGTGGGTTGCCCTGGGTGCTACCCAACCGTGAGCTTGTTGGCGTTAGCTCCCTTATTTAAGCAGGGGCTAATTGTGACAGAAACGGCGATCGTGGATGCTAAGTCTGGCACGTCTGGCGGTGGGCGGAAATCTCAAGCCAGTCTACTACTGGCGGAGGCAGACAGCTCGGTTGGGGCTTATAGTGTGGCGCGTCACCGCCATACTCCTGAGATTGAGCAAATTTGCAGCGATCTGGCAGGTCATGAAGTGATGGTGCAATTTACTCCGCATCTCGTGCCGATGGCGCGGGGAATTTTGGCAACAGTTTACGCAACGCTGCGTGATCCAGGGTTAGTGCGGGAAGATTTGCTGACGATTTATGGAGCGTTTTATCGATCGTCTCCCTGGGTGAAGCTGTTGCCAGTGGGCATTTATCCCCAAACAAAATGGGCCAGTGGCACGAATCTTTGCTACATCGGCATTGAGGTTGATCCGCGCACCGATCGGGTGATTGTGATCGCGGCGATCGACAATTTGCTCAAAGGGCAAGCGGGGCAGGCTATTCAGTGTCTTAATTTGATGATGGGCTGGGAGGAGACGTTGGGGTTGCCGAGTTTGGGGTTTTATCCTTAGGGAATGAGGGGCTGGCTTCGACTGGTTTTGTGTCAGGTAGGGTTGCGGAAGAGACGATCGTGGTCGGGGTTGTAGAGGCGCGATCGGGTTTGAGCAAGGTTGGTGGGGCGATCGGTGGTAAGAAATTCTGTGGGCACGGTGGGGGCGGTCAGGGCAGGGCTGATTAGGTAGAGGGTGGTTCGAGTCAGGTTTTCTTGCTGGGTGACGATTGCCATTTGTTGGAGGGGGACGAGACGAATTTTTTCGTCTTCCCAGCCGAGACGGAAACAAATTGCGACGGGCGTATCGGCGGGGTAATGTTCCATAAGCTGGGTCTGAGCTTTCTCAACGTGGCGAGCGCTGAGGTAGAGACACAAGCTGGCACGGTGGGCGGCTAAGGTTGAGAGTTCTTCAGAAACGGGCACTTTGGTGCGCCCGCTTACCCGCGTTAGAATAATCGACTGTACGAGTTCAGGAACCGTCAACTCAACGCGCAACCGAGCCGCCGCCGCCTGGAAGGCGCTGATGCCCGGCACAACCTCAAAGGGAATCTCAGCCGCTAACAGGGCTTGCATCTGCTCCTGAACGGCTCCATAAAGGCAGGGATCGCCAGAGTGTAACCGCACGATCGCTGCTCCGCTTCTGACGCGATCGATCATCAGGGGCAAAATTTCTTCTAGGGTCTTGTCGGCGGTGGGAATGATTTCTGCATCGGCACGAATGCCTTGCAGCAGTTGTTTGGGCACGAGTGAATCAGCAAATACGATCGTATCTGCCTGCGACAGGAGCCGTTGCGCCTTTATCGTCAGTAACTCGGGGTCGCCTGTTCCCGCTCCAACGATGTAGACTCCGGGGGCAAGTCGCGGTGCTGCGTCGGAAGGGTGGAAAAATAGCTCAGGGTCAGGCACGGTCATGGTTCACCAACGACACGATTGGGCAAATGAGCAACGAGGTAAAAAAAACTCTAACTCCCTCAAACTCTTCCGGATATGTACTGAGAAACGGGTATAGGGGAATGGTAGATGCACCCTGACTAGTCCCCGGAGCGAATGCTTCGGGGGTTTTTTATGAGGATAAATCGTGAGAGTTGGGATCGGGGACAACATCGGGTAGCGATCGTCTCTGTCCGTAGAGCCAAAATAGTCCGATCGTGCCTAGACCAATGCCGACCAGGCTGACAATTTGCGCCGTTCGTAATCCTCCGACCATCAGACTGTCTGTTCGCAGACCTTCGATCCAGACGCGGCCTGCACTATAAGCCACCAGATAAATCAAGAAAATAGTGCCAACTTTGAGCCGAATCTTGCCCCGCAAATCTTGGATGAATAGCGTCATCAGCAAACCAAAAACCGCCAAATTCCACAGCGATTCATATAGAAAAGTGGGATGGTAGTATTCAATAGCCTCAAAGCCGATCGGGCGACGATCGAAGGGAATGGAAAGCTTCCAAGGCAGATCGGTCGGCCCGCCAAACGCTTCTGAGTTAAAGAAATTTCCCCAACGCCCGATCGCTTGTCCCAAGATTAACGATGGCGCAACTAGGTCTGCCAACTGCCAAAACGACACCTGTTTGATCTTCGAGAAAATCAGTGCGGCGATTACACCACCCAAAATTGCGCCATGAATGGCAATTCCTCCTTCCCAAATCGCTACGATTTTTTGGGGGTTTTGCGCGTATTGAGTCCATTCAAACAGCACATAATAGAGTCGCGCACTCGGAATCGCTGCCACAACCAGCCATACCGCCAGATCGCTCAACAGTTCTGGGTTGACCTGTCGCCGGGTAGCCAGATTTTGCGAAAGGGTTGCTCCAATTAAAACCGCAGAGGCAATCAGCAAGCCATACCAGCGAATGACGATCGCGCCCCACTCAAACAAAATCGGCCCCGGAGAAGTGAATTTAAATGCCACCAAAGAAGAGTCAAAGACCATGACACAGCGCTACGATCGGGCATAAAAACCATAGCATCTTGAGAGGGGTGAAAGAGAAGAACCAAGGGATGAAACCCGTTACGCTCTGAAATCATCTAGACCTTTGACCCGAAAGCTTAGGGCAGAGCCAATGGCACAGCTATAACCTGTAGAGCTTAGGGGCATTCTCAGCCTCCACGTTGCTTCCCACATATATATAGAGCCTATATAGAGCCTGTTGAAAATAGAGCCTGTTGAACTCTTGCTAAGCTAGCGTTCTTGTTTTCGTTGCCAGGCAGCACTCACAGCCGCACCTGCCCCAGCGACTAACCCAGTGGTCATACCTTCAATCGTTTTGACGATCGGGTTCTGCGTCAAACACTGGTTAGTGACTACTTTTTCTTGCAAACATTGATTGCTTTCTGCCCAACTTGCAGTTCCTCCGACAATTACGCCTGTCGCGCTACAGAGCAAGACGAGTAAAGTGAAGCGTTGTTTATTTCTACCCATAGATTGATGACAGCTGACAACACCATAAGTGAGTACAGCTTAATTTGCCCATTTCCCGGAGAGAGGCGACCCGATCGAATGAAGGTCTGATGAGGGTTGTTGATAAACATCTTAAAGCTTTGCAGGGCAAGGCTTTTGGATGAAGGTCGGACTCATGATGCAACAACGCTGAGAGATAGAATCTTTCTCTGGCGATCGCCCACAATGCCAACAACGACTGCTGTCACCGCAATGTTTTCGGCAAATATCTGTTGGGGTTTGCTTGAATTTCACCTCACTACTTAATCAATCCGTAGGTTAAGGGGGAGGCGCACATACACGCCAGTGGGGTCGTTCATGTTGGCGAGGGAGGTTAGATCAGATTGCAGTTTTTTGAATTCTTGAGTCAGGGGGTCAGAGGTGGGGGCGCTTGTGGTGAGGGTGGCTCCGATTAAGCGTTTCAGAAGGCGCTCTTCAAAGGTGCTCGTTTTAGGGTATTCCTCGATTTGCCAATCGTCGCCCAATTTGGCTCGTTTTGCAGCGTCTTGAATGGCTGCATTCAGCCCTCCTAGCTCGTCTACTAAGCCTAGAGATTTAGCTTGTGCGCCCGACCAGACGCGACCTTGGGCAATTTCAGCAACTTTGTTCTTTTGCAGTTTGCGCGAGTTAGACACTTTAGTTAGAAATTGATCGTAGATCTTGTCCACCGATCGCTGCACCAGTTTTAACTCTTCGGGGCGCTTGGGGCGAGTGATGGTTTGGCTATCGGCAAATCGTCCAGTTTTGACTACATCCCAGGTCAGTCCATTTTGGTTGGCAATTTTTTGAATGTTGGGCTGCAACCCAAATACACCGATCGAGCCAGTGATCGTATTTGGCTCCGCAAAGATGCGATCGGCGTAGGTGGCGATCCAATATCCGCCCGATGCCGCAACGTTACCCATTGAGACGACGAAGGGCTTGGCTTTTTGGGTGAGAATCACCTCTCGCTGGATGATCTCCGACGCAGTTGCGCTGCCACCGGGGCTATTGATTCTCAACACAACGGCCTTTACGTCATCGTCTTGGCGCAGTTGGCGCAGTTGCCGAGCCAGACGATCGCCGCCCACATTTCTGTCACCGCCCTGCCCATTCACAATGTCGCCCTCTGCGTAGACCACCGCAATTTGATGCTTGCCGCCTTGTTTTTGCACTTCGGCTTCGGCAATTTTGGCGTAGGCTTTCAGGTTAATTTGCCTAAAGGACTTGGTTTCGCCGTCTTCACCTGAAATTTTTTTGAGTTCTGACACCATTTGGTCAGAATAGGCAATTTTGTCAGCCAGTTTTGCCTTGAGCGCTTCTTCTGCGGTGAGAAAGCCTTTGCTGTCGGCGATCGCCTGCATCTGCTGGGTCGTCATTTTGCGAGCTTTGCTGGTGGCAGACAAAAATTCGCTCCATAGGTCTCCCAAAAGTTCCTGGGTTTGCTCCCGGTTTTCTGGGCTGCGCTTTGTCATCAAAAACGGTTCGACGGCAGACTTATATTTGCCGACCCGCGTCACCTGTATCCCGACTCCATATTTCTGCAATGCCCCTGCAAAAAATAGCCCCTCAGAACTGAAACCATTGATTTCCATGTCTCCGATCGGGTTGATGGCGATCGTATCCGCAACCGACCCCAAATAATATTTTCGCTCTGACCAATCAACATCATAGGCATAGATTTTCTTGCCAGATGCCTTAAATCGCTGGAGTGCATCACGCACTTCTTTGAGGGTGGCAAACCCAGAAGTGCTAGCGCCATCGCCGCCGTGCAAATAGAGGGCAACAATTTTGCTGTCTTGGGTGGCCTGGTCGATCGTATCCAACACGGTTTTGAGGGTAATTGTGTCGGTTTCGTCGCCTGAGAGCGCTTCGTTGATGGCTTGGCGAGTGCTGGAATTGGGCTGAGAGTCGGCGATGTTCTGCGACAGGTCAAACACCAACACGGATTTGTCTTTGACCTGCGGTTCGGTGTCTTTGGAGGCTGTAGCAATGATGAGCAACAGCAACCCGCCAAAGCTGAGTCCCAAAAAGATCAAAATACCGAACAGGGTTGCAAAAGTGTGTTTGAGAAAGTCGCGCATGGAGAGGCGGGAGGGATGAGGGGTTGGCTTTGCCACGCTCCGCGAGGGGGAGCAGAGGCGATCGTGTCTACAGGAGGCATTGGGGCCCTTCCATGCTAATCGCTATTGCCAGACTTCAGACGACAAACCTTGAGAGATGGCATCTCTTAGCCTAGCTTTAGGCGATTTCTATTAACTTAGGGTCGAGGATTCAATAAAACCTGGACTTGCCCTCACCCCAGTCCTCTCCCAGGTTGGGAGAGGGCGCAAGAGTCTGGTTCCCTTTCTCCGAACTTGGGAGAAGGGTTGGGGATGAGGGCAGAAGAGACTTATCAGTTTTACAGGTTATTTAATCCATTAGGACTTACGCATAAGTCCTATCCATATCCTAAGGAATGAGAATTGAATAATACCGAATTTTGTAGGGTGTGTTGAGCGATAGAGAAACGCACCGCGAACGGTTGCAATTGGTGCGTTTCGCGTGGCTCAACACACCCTACGGGATGGTCGGTTTTATTAAATCCACAATCCTAAGCAAGATTTTACCCTCCGACCTTTGCCCTTCAGGTTTACTAGAAATCTCCCTATCAGTCGGCCCTTGCCTCTGCCGTGATCTGATCCAAAATCTCTTTTGCGCCCTGCTGGATCAGTTGCTCGGCGAGTTGAGTGCCCAGTGCGTCTGCGTCGGTGGCGGCTCCCGACACTGCACCTTTGACAACTTTTTGACCGTCTACACTGGCGACCAGACCCGTGAGGGTGAGAATGTTGTCGTTGAGAACGGTATTCACTCCGATCGGCACTTGGCATCCGCCTTCTAGTGCTCTCAAGAATGACCGCTCTGCATAACAGCGATCGGCGGTGGGTTGATGCTGTAACACTTTCAAGACATTGAGTACGTCTACATCGTCGGTGCGGCACTCAATCCCCAAGGCTCCCTGCCCAACGGCGTGAAGGGAAATCTCAGCAGGAATGACTTGATGCACCCGATCGCCCAACTCCAAACGCTCTAGACCTGCCACCGCCAAAATCAACGCATCATATTCGCCTGCATCTAGCTTAGATAGCCGCGTAATGACGTTGCCGCGCACGTCCTTAAAGGTGAAATGGGGAAAGTGATGCCTAAGCTGGGCCAGGCGACGCAGAGAAGAAGTGCCAATGATTGCGCCTGCGGGCAGGGTGTCGAGTTGTTTGTCGTGATGTTTTTCGTGAACCACGAGCGCATCGGCAGGGTTTTCACGATCGGTCACACAGCCCAGCACCAGCCCCTCTGGTAAGCGGGTGGGCAGATCCTTCAGGGAGTGAACCGCAAAATCGATGTCACCGTTGAGCATCCCCACTTCAAGCTCTTTGGTGAATAGGCCTTTGTCACCGATTTTTGCCAGCGCTACGTCGAGAATCTTGTCTCCCTGAGTGCTCATGGTGTGAACCTCAAAGGTGCGATCGGGGAAGGCTTTCTGCAACTGCGCCTGCACCCAATGGGTCTGCACAAGGGCAAGTTGACTTTTGCGAGAACCAATCCGAATAGTACGGTTAGAAACGGGGGTTGCAGTAGGAGACATATCAACGAGTGCTTGAAACGGGCTTAAGTTGAGACTCTTTCCACCTTACCGTAGTGTGTAACCCCGTTTGTGAGCCGTTGCCTTGAGGAATCGTTACAGATAGTTAAGCCACTGTCTGAGCAATCATTTTCTTTTAGCGTTGCTGAATCACGGCATGACACTCGCTAGATCTCTGGCTGCTTGAGCCGCGCCCGCGCAGTTTTAGAAACTCAAGTCAGACGTTGAAGTTCTTTCCTGCGTTTCTACTGATATTTAAGGTCAAGCGATCGACCTCTATTATGGATGAATTGAGGAAGGGAAAGAACATGCAGACACTTGATAAACCTGTAGAACGTCCGTTAAACGATGCACTGGTGATTGCAGGACGATCGTTTCAATCGCGCTTGATGACCGGAACGGGCAAATATCGCAACTTTGAAGACATGCAGCGCAGCATTGATGCTAGTGCCAGTCAGATCGTCACGGTGGCGGTGCGGCGCGTCCAAACTCAAGCCCCCGGACACGCCGGACTCGCCGAAGCTCTGGATTGGACAAAAATTTGGATGCTACCCAACACCGCAGGCTGCCAAACTGCCGAAGACGCGGTGCGAGTCGCTCGTCTGGGCCGCGAAATGGCGAAACTTTTGGGACAAGAAGACAATAATTTCGTCAAGCTGGAAGTGATTCCTGATAGCAAATATTTGCTGCCAGACCCGATCGGGACGCTGCAAGCCGCCGAACAGTTGGTTAAAGAAGGATTCGCGGTGTTGCCCTACATCAACGCCGATCCTCTTCTAGCCAAGCGTCTCGAAGAAGTGGGCTGCGTCACTGTCATGCCGTTGGGTTCTCCGATCGGCTCTGGGCAAGGCATCCAAAACGCTGCCAATATTCGCATTATCATCGAGAACGCCCAAGTGCCCGTGGTTGTTGATGCGGGAATCGGAACCCCCAGCGAAGCCACGCAAGCTATGGAAATGGGAGCCGATGCGCTGTTAATTAATACGGCGATCGCCCAGGCAACCAGCCCGGTGCTGATGGCGCGGGCGATGAATTTGGCAACCGAATCGGGCCGCTTGGCCTATCAGGCGGGGCGTATTCCGGTGAAGGCGATCGCAAATGCGAGTTCTCCGAGGGCGGGAACGATCGGAAGCTAGGCGATTTCTAGAAAATCATTACCTGAGAACTGGATCGCCGATCGTAGGGGCCTTGCCCCTACCAGAGATAGCTTCTGGCTGCTCGACTGGAACTTTATTTACAAAAATTAACTTTTCTATCTTTAGGTTGAGACTTTCACCTAATCTTTTGCTAAACTTAACAAAACAACGAGGAAATACTTCACATGAGATACACAACCGAAGAAGGTGGTCGCTTAAATAACTACGCCATTGAACCCAAGATGTACGAAGCGACTCCTCCCAATAAGAACCAGCAGCGCAACTATATTATTCTTGGCTCACTCGGTGCTTTGTTAGTAGGTGGCTTGATTGCAGTCGCGGTTGTGGTTTCGCAAGCTGCTTAAATTAAGATTTGTTGAGATCTACAAGATTTATACAACTGAAAAAAACTTCAGATTTCTGTAGCCTTCGCTAGCCAGGTCGCTTACTGTGATAAGTAGCACCTGGTTTTTTAGTGGGCAGTTTAATATCCAGACTCTCGTGTTTGCTGCCTACCATAGTCCAGTGTTCAAACTGTCTCCTGAGTTTCATCCTGACATCCCCGAAAGTGAGCCGAAAAAGGTTCATATCACAATCTATACAGGTCACAATAAAAGTGACGTGGATTATCGCAGATGACACTCGTTGATTGCCAACCTGCCTCTATCAACCCCGTGACCGAGCTTGTTTCTCGTAGCCTCTCAAGCTTGAATCAGCAGACCTACCTGCGCTTAAGGCTGGCGTTGAGCTTAAATTTGCGCCGTCAGATTTTTGTGGCTGTTTGCGATGATGTGGATTTGCGCGATCGCTTTGCAGCTCAGTTGCGCTTAGATTCTGCCTCTCAGCCAGGGGCGGGTCTCGAAGAAACAAATGGACGCAGCGATCGCGGGGTTGCCAGTCCTTGTCGGCTGGTGACTCTGAGCCTCAATTTGCCTAATCCAGATGTCTTAGCTCAAGTGACGCAAGGGTCTCAACGAGGAGCCAAGCCAGACTCAGATTGGGTTCCGACCTTTCAGATGGTGGGGGTCGAAGCGCTGACTCGTGAGCCAGTTCACATCCAGCGAGCTTTTCTCGATTCTCTTCAGCGCTTTGCCAAACAGCGATCGGCGGCGGAGTTTAATTTGGTGCTGTGGGTGTCGCGTCCGTGGTGTCGATCAATTCAGCAGTCTGTACCAGAGTTTTGGCGTTGGCATACGGGTTTGTTTGAGTTTGAGGGCGATCCGGCTCCGATGGGAGAACGGAAGGGCCGAGGTCGTGATGAAGATCTTCACAAAATTAAAGTTCAATCTTCAAAGTCTTCTACGCCGCCTTCGCCGATTCCTGCTGCTCCCCTTGCGCCGACCCCGACCCCTCGCCTCAAGTCTCCGCCCGATCGCTCCCGTAGCGAATCTGAATTAGCCGATCTGGTTTTGGCATCGGTGATGCAAGCCGCTGAGGCAGGCGGAACCCAAACGCTGGACAACCTGGATCTTAACCATCCAGACTTTGAGCCGATGCGCCTGTGGCAGCACCTCGAAGAATTGCAGCTTAATCAAGCTCCTGCTGCTGCCCATGCAGCCGCCTATCGGCAGTTGGGAGATTGGTATCGCGATCGCGTTGAGCAAGGAGAGGCTTCTCAGCAAAATCTGACGATTACAATTCGAGCTTATGAGCAGGTGTTGCGCTTTTTAGAAGCCAACTCTTCTCAAATCCCAGATGTGCTCAACGATGTCGGCAACTTATATTGGATGCTGTCTCGCTGTGCAACGGCTGCAAGCCATGCCTTAGTGCATTTAGAAAAAGCGCTGAAAGCCTATCAGATTGCCCTAGGCAAAACGAATCCGCAAACGCGACCGACCACCTACGCGATGATTCAAAACAATCTGGGTTCGGCATACAGCGACTTGGCGCAGCGACAAAACCCGGCCGAAAATTTGCAGCAGGCGATCGTAGCGTATCAGCTTTCCCTGCAATATCGCCAGGTTGAGGTCGATGCGGCTCGGTATGCAGCGACCCAAAATAATTTGGGCACAGCCTACTGGAATCTGGCACAGCATCAAAACCCCGTTGAGAATTTGCAGCAAGCGATCGCCTTCTATAGTGCCGCCCTGCGCCAGTACGATCCTGAGCGGGAACCGTTGCCCTACGCGATGCTGCAAAACAACCTGGGCACAGCGTATTGGAATCTGGCCCAATGTAACCAGGGCAGCGACCCTGCCGAGCCACTCAGCGCCACGCCCCAAGACTTTTTGCTATTGGCGATCGGAGCCTACCGAATTGCGCTGATCTATCGCACCCTCGAAGTGGCTCCTTCTGCCTATGCGGCCACTCAAAACAATTTGGGCACAGCCTATTGGCATCTAGCCAATCAGCCATCGACCCATTACGAAGAGGCTGAGGGCTATTTGCATCAGGCGATCGCTGCCTACAAAGAATCGCTGGCTGCGGTTGATTATCTCATAGCCGCCAGCACGCCCCACGCTCCCACGTTGAGCTTCGATCGGTTCTCGACACACAATAATTTGGGTTCTGCGTTTCATCAGTTGGCGATGGATGCCCACGCAGAGATTGATAGCAAACAGCGATCGACTTATCTAGAAGTGTCTCTGGCTCACCATGTTCAGGCGCTTCACGGTTGGCAAGATAAGCCTGATTTTTATGGTGCTGCTTTGGCTTGCATCGTGAAAAATGTCAAAGCGTTTCACGAGCGATGTGGAATTCAGGGGCAGACGTTGGCGCTCTCGAAGATTCCTGCAACGCTGATTCCGTCAGTCATGAAGCAGCTTTGAGCAGAGCAACGCCTCGCTAATCGCCTGCGGTTTTTGCCAGACTTGCCACCTTAGCTTGCAGCATGGCTACGTTTGGGTCACGTTGAATGGCACGATAAAGCTGCTTTTCTAGGGTAGTTCCTTCTTGAGCAGGTTTGAGGAGCGATCGCACGGCTTCGATTAGCTGGTTGGCTTCGGCGATCGTCATTGGTTCTTTAGCACTGGTGGCTTCGTCGATTTTGGCAATCAGTTGCGAAATGGGGCGCAGCCAATCAAACCATTCGTGCTCTGTCACCAGTTGAAAAAATTCGACATTGGACTTGATGCGCCCATGAAACTGTTCATAGACAATGCGTTCAGAGTCTAGCAGCGCTTTGTGAAGGTGCAGCATTGCCAGACGCAAATCGCGGAGCCGTTGGAAGGGTAAGTCGAGAGATGAAGGAGTAGAAGACATCAGAACTCAATACCACAAAGACTTTCTTCATATTGTCACAATTCTAGAAACGAGAAGCACGTCAGAAGTTGGAAGTCAGCCTGCCTAAACCCTCTTTTTTGTCTGAGAAACCAACGAGTAGGGCTGTCCCATTTCTGACAAACAAAGGACGCTTGAGCAACATGGCATCTCGATCGAAGGCGACAACCCACTGTGCGTCTGACCAAGTTTGTTTGTGGTCGGCGAGTGCTCGATAAGACTGCCCTGACGTATTTCGCATCGATTTGCTGCCCAAGGCTTGCACCCAGGCTTCGATCTGCGATCGATTGGGGGGATGATCCTTGAGATTGATAAATTCAAAGTCGATGTCGTTTTCTTGCAGCCATTTGATCGCTTTTTTGCAAGTGCCGCAAGTGGGAATTCCGTAGACTTGGAGGGACATGGCAGAAGAGAGGAAGGAGGACGAAGAAAGCGCAAATTTAAAGTATAAAGTTTTGGTAGGGGTAGGGTACTGCCATGCTCTCAACGTTGATACACGGTGGATACATTCAGGGGATGGGCAACTATTTTCTCCCTCGTCCCCCAACTCTGCTCCCTAGGGAGTCGAATTCTGGTTCCCTGCGCTTTCTGGGGAGAGGGTGAGGGCGGTTCTAGAAAGTTGCACATCGTGCTTATTGATCTACAAGTCTCTTTATGCTTTGAGATCGGCGATCGCAGCAATAAGTTGACCCTCTTGGACTCGTAACACTCGATCGGCGCGGCGGGCGATGTCTGGGTTGTGGGTGGCCATCACCATGGTCTTGTGGGATTTGCGAGTGAGGTTGAGCAAGATTTCTAGGATGCGCTGACCGGTTTCTTCGTCCAGGTTGCCAGTGGGTTCGTCGGCTAACACTAATAGTGGATTGTGAGCCAGGGCGCGAGCGATCGCGACTCGTTGTTGCTGCCCGCCAGAAAGCTTATCGGGAAAGGTGTCTTTGCGATCGGCAAGTTCGACCTGATCTAAAAGCTGCATGGCTGATTGTTGGGCTAATTGTGAGGAGCGCCCGGCGAGTTCTTGGGGCAGGGTGACATTTTCTAAGACGGTGAGCGTGGGAATCAGGTTAAAAAATTGGAAGACGAAGCCAATTTGGTCACGACGAAGAAGAGTGCGCGATCGTTCATCAAGTTCGGTAATGGGCACGCCATTGACGCGCACTGTGCCACTAGAGGGTTGATCGATGCCGCTAATCAAATTCAGCAGGGTGCTTTTGCCGCTGCCACTATGACCGAGCAACACGATAAATTCGCCTGGTTCAAAGGTTAGCGTTACCTGGTTGAGCACCGTTCGTTGCATTTCCCCTTCTTGAAAAATCTTACTCAGATTCTCAATTTGCACCAGAGCGCCGCCATTCATTTTTGCTGTCATCATTCCAAAATTGTTGAGACCGAGGGGCATTCATAAATCTTAAACAAAATTGGTCTGCCCGATCGCTTTCTCACAAAATCGATGTGTGTTTCAGGGGTTTGCGATCACAAAAATAATCAGGTGACACTATGAACCCGTAAGTTGACGCACTTGTTTTTCTGGCAGCCCCGTCAATTGGGAGATTTGCTCGATCGACATTCCCGATTGCAATAGATTTAGAACCACTTGCCGTAACTGGGCTTCTGCTTGTTCGGCGCGTTGCTGTTCTTGTTCGGCGCGTTGCTGCTCTTGTTCGGCGCGTTGCTGCTCTTGTTCGGCGCGTTGCTGTTCTTGCTCCGTGTCGGTAGAAATCCAATTGCCCTGCCGATCACACCACCGCAGCCACGATCGTGTAATCCCCTCAAATTCCCCTTGCCAAACGCCTAACCCCAGGTCTAGCTCCTCTACCCAAAACCAAGGATGCCCAGCATCTAGACGTTGCTCTTGATAATGTCCTCCCACGAGATGGAAGCAGCGCAATTGGTTGGTGTAGCGACTGAACACTAGGTAGTAGGGCACTCGCAAGATCTTCTCATAGACATCCCACTTGCGAGGCGGTTGTTCTTGAGTCGGTTGCCCGTTTGCTGAGGTCGCAGCCAGGGCAGCATTTTCACCCAGGTCTTCTTTTTCTGTGCCGGGTGACAACAATTCGACGACGACAAACGGATTTACCCCTTCTTGCCAGACGACGTAGCTCGATCGGAGGTCTACCCCGTCATAGAGTCGAGGCACATCTAGCACCAAAAACCAATCGGGACGCTTGTGCCACTGAGTATGGTTCACGTCGTAGTAGAGATTGAGATCTGTGCCAGTGAAGTAGCGATCGCTTGTGTAGCGGCTCAAGCGCAAGGTGCGGCTCAAGAGTTGAGGTTGGAGGTCATGAAATTCGTCGGGCAAGCCAGGCTCCTGGGGGTCTTCGCTGGGCAGATCGTACATGCTGGGCAAAGTCTGCCGAGGCGACAGGGGCGGATTGGTGTGAGGAAAGCGCAACAGCATTGCAAAGCAGCACATAAGGGTTGCCTTTACTTTGCCTGATTATTTGCAGGGTTGACAAGCAAATTTCTCATAAAACCTCAGTTCGACGGCTGAGGTTTTGCCCTCACCCCCAACCCTTCGCCCCAGGGTGATTAGCTCTCAAAGCCTGACCCTTGCCTTGGGGAGCAGGAGGCTGGGAGGATAGGGGCACTTTGAGCGGATCGAATTTACGTTAACTAAACGCTGGAAAAAAGTTTGCCCCCACCGATCGCTTCAACCGCCCAATGGCCCGATCTTTCATATTTGTAAACGACAATTCTCCATACAAAAGCTGTGTGGCGATGCGCGTTGATTGCTCATATTTCACGCCATATTTGTAGCAAACACCCGTCCACTGATAGAAGATTTTTGCCAGGTTTAGAGCCGCATCAAAGTTGGCGGCAAACTCATCGTGAATACGATCGGTATATTGATCTGCCGCGTCCTCAGATAGGCACTGGGCCGCAATTAAGCCGCTTTTGACCGCATGGAGAATGCCATCCCCAAACAGAGGATTGATCAGCCCTGCTGCGTCGCCAACCAAGAGAATTCGCCCCTCGTGCAGCGTTTCTTTGCCGCTCCAGGTGGGTAACGGATGACCATGAAACTTGAGAGTATTGCGATCGTAAGTCACGCCCAGCGCATCCATATAGGCAAAAATCGTCTGCTGCAACTCTGCCCGAATGGTGCGATCGCCTCGCGCATCTTTTTGGTTAGGGCGAAACACTCCTGCGCCAATGTTCAAATGATCGGCTTTAGGAAAAATCCACCCATAGCCCCGCTTTACGGCTCCATATTCGAGGTGAGCCACGTCGGGCCTGAGTTCGGTGTGGCCGTCGCCCCATCGGTGAGGATGCTCGACTTCTAAGGCAATGGCGATCGCTCGATCTTGTCTCAACCGGGTCGATTTGACCGTGACACCGTTAGCCCCGTCTGCCCCAATCACATATCGCGCCTTCGCCAAAAACTCGCTGCCCGTCTTGATGCCTTCCGCACGGACAATCACCCCATCGGCTTCTATGTCTAGCGATCGCAGTGCCAGCCCATCTCGCAATTCTGCCCCCGCTTGCATGGCTCGTTCTGCTAGTGCATTGTCGAAAATCGATCGTTGCACCATCCACAAGCCCAACTGTTCGCCCGAACCTGGCGGGTTGATCGACCCCAAATGGGCATCGTCAAAATTCCATGTATGCCGCATGTAAGCGACTTCTGACTCTACAAACGCTTGTGGTGCAAGGTCTCTGAGTATGGTTTGCATGGCCATTGGCATCCCGCCGCCGCAGGTTTTGTGACGCGGCAAAAACTGTTTCTCAATCAGTGCCACCTTTAGCCCCGATCGAGCGGCCTCTGCGGCAGCGATCGCTCCAGACGGCCCCGCCCCACACACTACCACGTCATAATTTTGCACCATGATCTCGATCGCTCCATAAACCGCGATCATTAGCGTAATCTACAGACGAAAAAATAGGCCTGAAAACTAGATTTTCGACTTCTTAAATCAGCGTCAGCCAGAGATTGAACCTCAGACAAAAAATCGAAAATCTGAACAATAAAGCCCCTTCGCGCAGGGTAGTCAAACTATTAACCTGGCCACAAAAGACACCACTGAGGTAAGCTTCGACTGCACTCAACTCACAAACGGCGCGAGGGTTGAGCGCAGTCGAAACCCGGTTCCATGCACGAACAAAGGATGCTGGGTTAATAAGTCTTCATGACTCTCAAGATACGTACAATAAACTTGAACCTGTAACTGACACATTCACCATGACCACTGCAAAAATGTATTGGGCGGCACGCTAGAGACCTGTTCTACCTCACCGATGACCGGATTTTTCCGCAACGGTTGCTGTGAAACGGGATCTCAAGACGTAGGAACGCATGTCGTCTGCGCTCAAGTGTCAGAAGAATTTCTCACCTTTACAAAGGCGCAGGGTAATGATTTGAGCACTCCAAAACCAATGTATGAATTTCCGGGGCTGAAACCAGGTGACAAGTGGTGTCTGTGTGTGTCGCGCTGGAAGGAAGCCTTAGATGCAGGGTTTGCGCCACCGATCATTCTTTCTGCCACCCATGAAGCTGCGTTAAAGGTTGTGCCGTTGGAGGTGTTGAAAGAACACGCGATCTGAGATTCCGAATGTAAAAGTAGGGGATCTTCAACGGGTTTACTGAATCTCGATCGTTGCCTTCTATGAAAAAGCTGCTTGCCAAACTTCACTCCAGCTTGACGTGCCAGCAATACGGGCTATAAACGGGTGTATTAGAATACTGGAGTGCAGAGGTGAGTGTCGTCGATCGTGGTGCGGCAAACCCCTCTGAGCCAACAACTTGTGCGTAATCTGTGCGTAATCTTTGCGTAATCTGTGCGTAATCAGTGATGATTAAACGAGTCCGTTTTACTGCCTTACTTTTGGTCAGTGTCTCTAGCTTATTGGTGCTTTTTGGTAGCGTCCCTAAGGCTCGAAAATACACGCGCTATCTAAAAAACCCGGCCGTTCTGTCTGAGTGCCCTGAGCCTGCTACCCAGGCGAGCGATGCTGTAGGAAGTGCGATCGCCGCTCCCCAAGAAGTGACCCAAACGATCCATCCGGCTAAGGTTCTGGTTCGACCTTGGGGTGGGCGGCATCAGGTCTATGGGGTGTTTGTTTTGCCAGCAGGCTATCATGCGAACGAGTTTTTCAGGTGTCTCTCAAAGATGCAGGTTCCTATTGCGGTGGGGTTTCTCTGATCACCACCTCAGATTATGGAGTTTCGGTACGACCAGGGGAACGGATCGCTTTGGGTCTGCTAAGAACTCGCACCAGCATGTGGCTGATTGCCCAAGGAAAACGTGACCAGCTAAAGCAACCGGGCAATTGGGTTTTGCAAATCGAGAAGCCGCTCTAAACAAAACTCGTTTTAGAAAGACTTTGAGATCTCTTGAGATCTCTTGAGATCTGAGGGTCGGGGCGCTACGGTAAGCTGATTGACGATGTTCACAGCAATTCCCTCGCAAAACGACAGCAAAACGACTATGGCGACTATTAACGATAACTATCTCAAACTCAAAGCAGGCTACCTATTTCCAGAAATTGCCCGCCGAGTCAATGCCTTCGCCGAAGCCAATCCTGATGCTAATATCATTCGTCTCGGCATTGGCGATGTCACAGAACCGCTACCCGAAGCCTGCCGCACTGCCATGATCAAAGCAGTCGAAGATATGGGCGATCGTGCTCAATTTAAAGGCTATGGCCCTGAGCAAGGATATGCCTGGCTGCGTGAAAAAATCGCCGCCCAAGATTTTCAGGCTAGAGGTTGCCCAATTGATGCATCTGAGATCTTTATTTCTGATGGCTCAAAGTGCGATTCGGGTAATATTCTCGATATTTTTGGCGACAACAATACGATCGCCGTCACCGACCCCGTTTACCCTGTGTATGTCGATACAAACGTAATGGCGGGTCACACGGGCGACGCAAACGAGAAGGGCGAATATGAAGGGTTTGTCTATTTGCCAATTAGCGCCGACAACAATTTTACGGCTCAAATTCCGACGCAGAAAGTTGACTTGATCTACCTCTGTTTTCCTAACAATCCTACGGGTGCTACGGCAACTAAAGCCCATCTCAAAGCCTGGGTCGAGTATGCCAAAGCCCACGGCTCAATCATCTTTTTTGATGCGGCCTATGAAGCGTTTATCACCGATCCTGATTTGCCCCACTCGATTTATGAAATTGAAGGCGCACGAGACTGCGCGATCGAGTTTCGATCGTTTTCCAAGAATGCAGGCTTCACGGGCACTCGTTGCGCGCTCACGGTGGTTCCCAAAACGCTGACTGCCAAAGCCAAAGATGGCTCCGATGTGGCACTGTGGCAACTTTGGAATCGTCGCCAATCGACCAAATTTAATGGTGTGTCTTACATTGTGCAACGGGGAGCCGAAGCGGTTTACTCAGAGGCGGGCAGGGCGCAAATCACAGCCCTGGTGAACTTCTACATGGAGAACGCCCAAATCATTCGCCAACAACTCACTGCGGCGGGTCTTAAGGTCTACGGTGGAACCAACGCGCCCTATGTGTGGGTGCAAACTCCCAATGGTTTATCTAGCTGGGAATTTTTCGATAAGCTACTGCACAGCACGAATGTAGTCGGCACGCCCGGATCTGGGTTTGGTGCAGCCGGAGAAGGCTATTTCCGCATTTCAGCCTTCAACAGTCGCGAGAAGGTCGAAGAAGCTATGAAGCGAGTCACTGAAAAATTTAAGGTGTAAAAACTTAAGGTCTCAGCGATCGTTGTTCAGGGCAAGACAATACCTTGCCCTGAATGAAATTGCGGGTGAATAATGTACCTCTGTTTAGGGCGCGGCTGGGTTTCGATTTCGCTCAACCCTCCTCCGGGGGAGATTTTGAGCCTTGAGCGGAGTCGAAATGCGTCTGATCAATCATTCTGCTTGCCTACTGAAGTATGACTTGTAGTGCCTAGAATAAATGGCTCCTGCGATACTTTCAAAAAAGTTGTAGTACGACTTGACGACTTTGTATTATGTCTGTAGTATTAACGTAATACACAATCCAACAGCCCGGAGGAATTGCCATGCTCCTCTTTGTGAAACCGCCATCATTCTGGTCAAAGCGATCGTTCGAGATGCCGGATGATTTCTCAGATGATGAACTACAAAAGCGATTGCAATCAAAAATCAAGAACGATCGTCAACGTCAAAACCAATGTATTCAAACGCTTCGTGACATTAGACAAAAACACTCTCTAGAACGGCGTTTGTTTTTCTAGATAACCTAAACAGCACCGCAAAAACAAAAACGTAAACGGGAAGGTGAGTCAATTGATCAACACTTCCCGTTTATATTTTCAACGATTTTTTCAATGATTTAGGAGTGGTTGAGAACTATCTTGTGACAGCTGGTTGTGTTTGCTGACGGGCAACTTCGATCGCTTTCTCCTTTTGCGGATCGGCTCCCTGGGCATATTCTAGGGTGAAGGGCACGTCGATATCTGGGGCAACTCCTTTGCCTTCTAAACGATCGCCATCGACCAACACATCCGCCACGGCAAGATAGAGCAAACTGCCATCTTTGATCATGAATGCTCGACCAGCAACGACGGCTCCTGCGGTGTTGCTGCCCACAATCTGCCCAACGCGATATTTGCGAAACCCTTGCGCGAGAATCTCCTTACCACTTCGAGACCCCTGATTGACCAACATCACGACGGGCTTGCTCCAACGTCCATCGACCTGACGACGATCGCCGTCTCGCTCAATCAACGTTAAAGTCGGAACCTCAGCCGTAAACACACTCAGGTAAGACGGACTTGCGCCACCCCAGCCATCTCGCAGATCCCAAACTAAACCATCTACAGAGGCAAAGCGATCAGAGAGCACTTCTTCTAGTTGGTCTTGATACTGTTGCCCCGCATATGACCAAATATGAATATAGCCTATTTTTTCCCATTCTGTTCAATGATCTCAGTGCTATTCTTCATTGCGTCTAAAAACATTTTGTTAGGGTCAAATCTTTGTGGTGTAACCACGATCGCTTGAGTGTTAGCAGAATTTTTCATACGCTGAATTTGAAATTGCACAGGCTTTCCGGCTTTGTCTATGAAAGATTGAATCGGGCGAAAGGGCTGATTGTCTACACTCAGAATGCGATCGCCCACCTTTAGACCCGCTTTCTCGGCGGGTGAACCGTTGAGAATTGCCTGGATAAAAGTCTGCTGATTGGTTGTTTTGGTAAAAATCCCCACGCCTGTATATTCCAGTTTTCCATTCGCTAAAAACGGTTTTAACTTTGCCTGAATGGACGATTGAAAGATTCCGGCAAGCTGATAGTAGGCCGGTTCAGTTGGGTTGTAGAACCGCGTGTGTGATGTTTTGAGTTCTGCCAGCATTTGATTGATTACATCAGACAAGGCTTCGACAGATTGAGCTTTGGCCGCTTGCGATCGATATTTCTGCCGCATTGCCTGCCAATCGACCCCATTAAATTTGGGATCATAAAAGTTATCTTTCACCGTTTGCCAAGCCTGGTCGAACACTTCTGCCTGAGCAAATTGCGTTGTCAGCGCCGGAGAAATGACCCCCACCAACAGCACCATCAAGCCGCCAATCAAACTTATGATCAAACCCACGATCGAAATAGCAACCCGCGATCGACGAGTCCAGAAGTTCAAGTTTCGTTGTGTTGGCTGTCCCATAAAACTAGCTTTTCAATGAAGACGTAGAGGTATTTCCCATTCAATCTATCTTGCGATTTCAAAAGTGTGGGAAGGCGATACCCTAGTAGAAGTCTCATTTTGCACTTCTCGAATCTTTGCCAATGCAGTCACTCAACCGCTCAAAAGTTTGAATGCTTATCGCCGAGCGACGATCGCAGCGATTGTTAGCTTGCTATTGTTGACTGCTGTCAATGTCATCGCACCGTAACTATTTCGGTGGGGGATTGACCAAAGAATGGCCAAACAAAATCTGCCAGTGATCTTGCAGAGTGCAGGTTGGATGGTCATCGCGGCGATCGCACGGGGACTATTCAACTTTGGGCAGAGTTTTTGGGCAGAAGCTGCGTCTTAAGGAGTAGCATTTGACTTGCGAAACAGAATATTCAGTAAGAGTGACTCTGTTATTGATGACTGTTATTGATGACTGTTATTGATGAATTGGCAACTCGCTCTGATCACTTTATCGGTTGTCCCACTGTCAGATTAGATTCAGGTCAGATTTTTGACACTGATTTAAAGCCTGTTTCTTTGAGGATAACTTTGGAGTTTTGCAGAACTATTAAGACGGTGGCAGAGCCAGGGGGCTTGGGTTGATCGGGATTGTCCATTGGTTCTTCGAGAATGTAGGAATAGTTGCGATTTCTCCAGCTAATGCGACAGATGCCACCTCGACAGGTAACTCGCCCTCCAGTCAGGTTAAGGCAACGCTTTTGGGAATCGCAGCCACGATAGGTTAAGTTGCCACTCCCATTTACGCCAGACCAAGAGTTTGTGTTGCCAACAGTAATCGTCCATTCACCATTGCTCAATGTATAGGAACGTCTTGAATTTGTTGTTTTCTCCTGATTTTTTTGACGAAACCGATCGAGTGGAGTGTTTTCTAAAGGGTGAACTTGAAGGGTTTCAGGCGTATTTTTTGAATCTTGAGCAACCCCAGGGTTTGTAAAATGGCCCACAGTTAGGGTGATTAGAAATAAGCATGGAAGTGACGATCGCAACACAGTGTTACTTTTCTTGGGATAGGTACAAATAATTCTGCTTTCCTACTTACATAGCATCTCCTTTGACTCAAATGCTCAAAGTTGTGAAAAGTTACAGATTTTAATTGTAAATCGATACAGACGAAAAATGAGACTGTGAGCAAAACCCTACAGACCACTAGCCCTCTCCCCACTTCGCGAGGAGGGCTATTCGGCTTCACGCAAGAGGTCTAATTTCTGAAGTAGTTAAGCTATGTCTCCAAGGGAAGATGCAATTGTAATTGTTAATTCGCTAATGAATGGTTGTTCTGACCAGTTTGGCGGCTGTGCTTTGACCTAACTTTAGATAGATATTTAACGGTTCTCTTCAGCAACACTCCGGACAGTTTTTGATAGGCAACGACAGAATGAGGGTTTCAGTCCTCTTCGACAGTAGCTAAACCAACGAAAAATCAAGGGTTTCAGCGTTTGCTCAGAAAATTGTCCGGACTATTGTTCAGGCTTTTGCCAATTTGATTATTTTGTCATTTTCACGTCATATTTATCTCTGATCCTGAACTTAGAAAGCTGAACCTTAGAGCTTCTTGGTTCATGACCACACTTGCTGAGGGCAAATTGTGACTAAGCTTGAATCGACTCACTCACTCAATCCATCCTCAACTAGAGGAAAAGCACTCGCACAGCCAATCCTAACCCTCACTGATGCGATCGCAATCATTGTAGGAATTGTAATTGGTGCTGGAATCTTTGAAACACCTGCCCTTGTCGCTGCCAATAGTAGTAGTGGCTTTATAGTTCTATTGATCTGGCTAACTGGGGGTGTTATTTCTCTAATTGGGGCCCTGTGCTATGCCGAGCTAGCAACTGCTTACCCAGACGTAGGTGGAACCTATGAGTACCTCAAACGTGCCTTTGGGCAAAATCTCGCCTTTCTCTTTGCCTGGGCGCGTATGACCGTGATTCAAACCGGATCAATTGCACTCCTCGCCTTCGTATTTGGGGACTATGCTTCGCAATTGTTCCGCTTAGGGTCGTTCTCAACTTCAATTTATGCAGGGATAGCGATCGCACTGCTCACTAGTTTTAATATTCTCGGCATTCGGCAAGGCAAACGAATTCAAAACTGGCTCACCGTCATTACCATTTTGGGACTTTTGACAGTCATTGTATTAGGGTTACTATTCGCTTCTCCTTCACCTCAGCTAACAACACCAACTGTTGTATCAAGTCGCTGGGGTTCGGCAATGCTGTTTGTTTTATTGTCCTATGGTGGATGGAACGAAGCGGCTTATATTTCAGCAGAAATTCGGCAGCCACAACGCAATATTGTACGATCGCTGCTCTGGAGTATTGGCATTATCACCACATTGTACCTGCTGATTAATGTCGCATTTCTACAAGGGTTGGGCTTATCTAGAATGGCACAATCTCAAGCGATCGCTGCCGATCTCATGCGCCAAGCATTGGGAGAACCAGGAGCCGTTTTGATTAGCGCGTTGATTGCCCTGACTGCATTAGGCTCACTGAATGCTTCGATTTTTACGGGAGCAAGAACTAACTATGCCCTTGGACAGGATGTATCATTGTTCAGCTTTTTGGGGCGATGGCGAACTCAGATAGGAGTGCCAATGATGGGATTTTTAGTTCAAGGCGCGATCGCACTCATGCTGATCTGGATGGGGACATTAACCCGCAATGGTTTTGAAGCAATGGTCGATTACACGGCTCCCATATTTTGGTTCTTCTTTTTGCTGAGTGGCATTGCATTATTCCGGCTTAGAGCGCAAGATCCCCATAGACTTCGCCCCTTTCAAGTTCCGTTTTATCCAGTCACACCCTTACTGTTTTGTATGGTGTGTAGTTATCTGTTGTATTCCAGCTTGGTCTACACCGGGTTAGGTGCAGCTTTTGGTGTCATTGTTGTTGTTCTTGGCATTCCGTTACTGCATTGGTCAAAGTACCGTCATTCTTAGTACAAAACTCTTAGTACAAAAGCACAAAAAAGGAGACAGAGACATGAACTTTAAGCGCTTATTTGCTGGATTGGTTATTGGATTAAGCCTTTCAGGCGCGGGATTGAGTTGTACTCAGCAACGCGATTTTCAAGCCGATGCCCAAACAAGCCCGGCGACGACTCAACAGCCTCAAACACAAGCTCCAGAGCGCACTCCGGATGTTCCTTATGTACCAACTCCAGAGGTTGTGGTTAATAGAATGCTACAGATTGCCAAGGTGAACAGCAATGATGTTGTGTACGATTTAGGCAGCGGTGATGGTCGAATTCCGATTATGGCAGTTCAGCGATATGGTGCGCGTCGGGCTGTGGGGGTGGATATTAACCCAGAACGAGTGCGCGAGGCAAATCAGAATGCTCAAAAGGCGAAAGTTACCGATCGGGTTGAGTTTCGCCAGCAAGATTTGTTTCAAACTGACTTACGCGAAGCTTCGGTTGTCACCCTTTATCTATTGCCCGACGTGAATTTACGCCTTCGCCCCAAGCTCTTGAGTGAACTGAAACCGGGTACTCGCATTGTTTCTCATGCCTTTGATATGGGCGATTGGAAACCAGAACGAATTGAAAATGTGGATGGTCGCACCATCTACTACTGGACAGTCCCAGAGAATATCCCTGCAAACTTAGAATATATTTTTGGGCATTGCTAAAGTTAGACATGAAGTGCTAAATCTGCCCTCATCCTCTTCCAAAGGGCTATCCATTACTTCGAGCTTGCACCAAGTAGACCTCCTGCGTGAATTTGGATAGCCCTTCTCACGCCGGGGGGCGAGAACTTTGCCACCTCTTCTCCCCAGGGAGAGAGCGTAGGGTGAGGGCAGAGTATTCGTGCAAGAGATCTATTACATCACCATGCAGGAATAACTTGGCGAGGGAGCTAGGAGGAGATGCCTGAAGGATACGATCGTAGTAATTAGCCAGCCATCCAGTTTCATAGGCTAGAGGGCTTCCTGGATGGCTTCTGCATATTGTTTCTTAGGTTTTAACCCAGCAAGCTGTTTCAGAATGGTCTCCCCTTCAACAAAATAACTGTGGGGGCACTCCGCACACCCAACTCCACTGCAAGCTCTGGCTCTTCTGTCATATCAATCACTACCAGGTGAATCTTGCCGATATGGTCAGTTACCAACTGCTCTAATACTGGTGTAAGCGTTTGGCAAGAAGGACAATGAGGAGCAACAAATTTGACTAGAATCAGAGCTTCAGACTCTTGCTGCAATTGTTTTAGAGAGTTTCGTCCCTCAGCACTAGAAATCTGATTTAAGGTATCTGACATTCTTCTTTCTCCTACATTCGTTGACTATTAATTGACTGATCACAGTTGTATGGCTCCCCGTCCAGTGCTATCAAGCCCAAGCTTTCGGCTCTCACTAAATTTAGCTTCCAAAGAACCATTGAGTGCCTGTAATCAAGTAGTATACGCCCGTCAAAATCAGCGCCAAACTGCCAAAGCGAATAATGTTCTCAGAATGCTTCAACAACTGATTGCTTTGTTTCGCCAGTCCTGTAAACAAACTGGCTAGAAAAATCAGGCTAGTATACCCCAAGGCGTAGCTAACCATTGTCAGCATTCCTAGAATTTGAGATCCCGTTGCGGCGGCGGCTGCCAGTACGGCAAATAACACCGGACTCGCACAGGGAGAGCTAACTAGGGCAAAGGTCAACCCCACTCCATAGGGCCCAGCATGGGGAAGATTGACTTCTAACGACGGTAGCGGCAGCTTGATAACCCCCATTAACCATAGCCCCATCACAGCCATGATCATTCCCACAATCACGTTGATATAGCCTCGGTACTCAACCATGATGGCTCCAGCAAAGGAGGAGACCAAGCCAAGCAGACTCAAAATCGTGACGGCTCCTAGAACAAACAAGCCAGCCTTTGTAAAAGCATCCCAACGGGATTTGATCTTGAGTGTGCCGATGTAGCTGAGGTTGACGGGCAACAGCGCTAAAATACAGGGCGACACACTCGCGAGTACTCCCCCCACAAATGCCAACGGCAGCAATACGATCGGATTTGCTGTATTTTGCTGAACAAACCACTGCTGATATCGATTTTCAACGATCGAAATGACCTGTTCGATCGGATGACTAATCACCGATCCAAAAGTCACAACTAGGATGAGGGAGAGCAATCCCAATCCACCGTAAATCAGCCATTTTTTGGGTATTTTAGAGCGTCGCGAGGGATCTTGTTCTGTTGGTGCGGGAATTCGGGTCATATAAGGTCTCCTTGAGGCATCCAGAAGTTGAAAGCTTCAGAAAAGCATTGCGAAACAAATTGCGTAGCTTCTTCTCGCTAGTCTATTGAGTCAGGGCAGGATCAAGAACTGTCTTGTAATCTGCCAGATTTGCATTGTTGCGGTGTTGCGCCAGAACTTTGCCTGTTGCAGGGTCAATGATAGCGACCATGCCTGTTTGAGCTTTGTTCGCCGCCAAAAAATCAATGAGTCCAAGCTGTTTTGCTTTCTTTTCTGCTTCAGCCGCCGTGGACTGACTACTCACATCCAAGACGACGAAATTGACTTTTCCTTCATAGTCTTTTTTCAGTTGTGACAATGTGGGCGCAATGTTTTTGCACGCAGAACACCAAGTAGCAAAGACATCAACGACAACGGGTTTGCCCTGCAATTCTTGTGCCAAAGGTGCGCCTACTGGATTTGCTTTGCTTGCACAAGGATTTGCTTTAGAAGCACAAGGATTTGCTTGAACTTCAGTAACTGTGCTAGCAGATGTTTTTGTTTTCGCTGCACAAGGATTTGAGCAACCTACAACTGTTCCAAGACTCAGGAGCGAAATGACTGCAAGTACAGAGAAATATTGAATCTTCATGGCATTACTTCCTCAAATAATAATGAGCTTTGCTGCGATTTCCCTGTCGGGAACTGCGAAGCAACTAATAGATCTCTTGCACGAATACTCTATCACCCTCAGCCCTCTCCCCACGGAGAGGAAACCAGAGAAAGCAAGTCTGATATACTTTGTCAGGGCATAAAATTAAAGATTTTGGACGGGGTGCAGGGGTGGAACCCTGGCTGGGGCGCAGCCCCCACACCCCTTCTAAACCAAAATCTATAGGCTGACGCAGTATAGCTTCCTTCTCCCTGGAGCGAGGGAGGAGGGCTGTCCGAATTCACGCAGGAGGTCTAATATGTCCTAACTAACGGGCGAGAGCAGCATTCAATACAGAAGTGTAGGCAGATTTGTTCGCATTATTCCGATGCTGTGTCAAAACATTTCCGGTTGCCGGATCAATAATGGCGACCATGCCTGTCTGTGCTTTGTTCGCTGAGAAAAATTGACCTAGCCCTAGCGCTTTAGCTTGGCTTTCTGCTTGGTTAGCTTTGGATTTATCGCTCACATCCAGAACTATGAAGTGAACTCGATCGCCATATTGCTGTTTTAGCTGAGAAAGGGTCGGCGCAATATTTCTGCAAGCAGAGCACCAACTCGCGTAGATATCCACGACTACAGGCTTTCCTTGCAGTTGCTTTGCTAAAGATCTACCGACATTCTGGTTTGCTTGTGCGATGAGTGTAGAGCGCAACTCCGCAGAAAGCGGTCGAACTGGGGTTGCAGATGCTTTAACGGATACTGCACTGACCAAGGAGGCTGCGATCGCTAAACTACTGAGACCTAAACCGAACCATGATGCCGACTGTTGACGCATATCCAACCTCAAAAATCTAGAATATATTCGCCTAAGAGCAGTAAGGGGTGGCTTAACCCTCAAGCCAGAAGAACAAATATTTGTACTTCCCTTGCTGCGGTCTTCTGAATTAAATGCTAGAAAAATGAGTGTCAGATGAGGATTAGCTGGATACTAGATAAAATCTGATTTTCAGCAAAAATTCATCTTGGCATCAGAAACGACTCATACACATACTAGATTTTTCCTATACAGTGAAGGCTAAACCTAATTCAGATTAAAGCAACAAATAACGATAACCAACTATGACAAAACAAGACTGGTTTGTGACGAATGAGGGACAGTGCCATCCTTGGGAGGTTGTCAGCCAAGCTGAAGAATTGACTCGACCCTACCGACTCTACCGCTTTCTCTCTGATCTAGAAGATGTGCTCGATCGCATTACTGATGACCAGCAACGACTTCAGGCAATTTGCCCGCTAGTTCGCAAGCTGTTGACCAGTGCTTCTTGGCTCCAATTGCCCTTGCTCCAGCCTGATCCTGGCACAGGTTGGGCAGTCTCTACGTTATATGATGAACCATTTTTTCCGTTGACGATTCAGTTAGTCGCTTGGGAGCCAGGCATTGCTTCGCCTATTCATAATCATGGGAGTTGGGGATTGGTCGCATTGCTGAGTGGACAGGAGAAGAACATATTCTGGCAGCGTTCTCCAAGCTTAGAAAGCCCCGATTGCATCAAGCCTGTGGGCGATCGCTTGCTCACTCCCGGTGATATTCTGTGCTTGATGCCAGACGCAATTCATCACATTGAAGCGATTAGCGCCGAGTGCAACTCCGAAGCAATCGGCGACCAACCAACTATTAGCTTTAATCTATATGGTGAAACGGACTACGATCGACGATTTGAGTTTGACCCAATCCAAGGCACTGCAAAAAACTTTTAATATTCCAACTTTCTACTTAACTTGAATGTTCCCATGAAACTGAGCCGCTCGCTTCGAGCCACTATCACCTCGTTCACAGGCAAGCGGATTTCTATCTCTTCGCTTCAGTTTCGCCTGACGCTGGAAGTGGCCACACTCGCAATTTTAGGACTCGGTAGTGTAGCAGTTTGGGCGGGTTGGCAAATGGAGCAAAATCTAGTGGCTGCCCACAAACAAACGCTGGAATATATTGCAACGCGCTTTCCTGATCAGATTCAGCTTTATAGCGAGATGGGCGCGATCGAAACCGGGTTAGAACGAACTATCCATAAAGTCTCAACACCCGGCTTAGTCGTATGGGTGAAAAACTCGGATGGCAAGCTCTTGGCACAATCTTCTGGAATAGCTCAATCTTCGCCTAAAATTCAGCAGGTTGATGCCCTGGCTCAAGTGCCAGAAAAGCCGCAAGTCGTTCGTTTTGGCGATCGAGACATCGTACTATGCGGAAGCCCGCTCGCGATCAATGGCAAAATATTTGGTAAGCTATTTCTCGCTCAAGACATCACAGAAGATCAGCAAAAACTATACACTGGGCTTTGGAGATTGTTGCTGGTTAGTGTGTTGGCGATCGTCATTTTGATTGTTGCAATCTCCAAACGAATTCACAAAGCAATGCAGCCTTTGGCACGGATGAGCCAGATTGCGAGTGCCGTTTCTGCGGATGACTTAGGGGGTGATCTAAATGAGGCACAACTTCAACTACATCGCGCACCCGACGAAATTTTGGGACTAGCACAAGCCTTTAACTCAATGTTGTTTCGGTTGTCGGGTGCTTGGGAACAACAACGTCAATTTGTCGGTAATGTTTCCCATGAATTACGCACTCCCTTAACAGTTGTTCTTGGTTATCTGCAAAGCCTTTTGCGTCGAAGTACGAACTTAAACCCCTATCAACAGCAAGCTTTGGAAACTGCCGTTGCGGAAACCGAGCGCACAATCCGAATGCTGCAAGATTTGCTTGATCTGGCGCGGGCAGACAGTGGCAACTTGCACTTTCGACTGAATCCGGTCATGCTGAACACGCTAGTAGCGGAAGTGGCAGCCATGAGCCAAAAGGTTAGTAATCGGCAAATTGTTGTGTTGTCTACAAATGAGGATGTTGTCACTTGTGCCGATCAAGATCGCTTACAGCAAGTTCTCATTAATCTAGTCGATAATGCAATCAAGTATTCTGGCTCAGAACACCCTGTTGAGCTAGTTTTAGAGAAAACAGAGCAATCCGCGATGATTCATGTACACGATCGTGGCGTTGGTATTTCTTTATCCCATCAAACCCGCATTTTTGAGCGATTTTATCGAGTAGATGAAGCAATGACCCGTTCTAGAGACGGCACAGGGTTAGGATTAGCGATCTCCAAAAGCTTGATCGAAGGAATGATGGGCCGAATTACAGTACGATCGAAACCTGGTGAGGGAAGTACGTTTACCATCACTCTACCTCTTTGGAAACCAGAACGATGACTGACAATATTCTTCTTGTTGAAGATGACCCCAAACTTGCAGAGTTTATTAGAACAGAACTTAGCCTAGAAGGGTATCACGTCACAGTTGCCTCAGATGGAATGCAAGGTCTCACGATCGCCCGTGAGGCTCAACCCGATCTGTTGATCTTAGATTGGATGCTACCCGGTATTTCTGGCTTAGATTTGTGTCTACGCTTGCGGAAAACAGGGTTTCAAGCGCCGATTATTTTGTTGACCGCCAGAGATGAAGTGCCCGATCGGGTGACGGGTTTAAATGCGGGGGCCGATGATTATGTCACAAAGCCCTTCAGCATTGAGGAACTGTTAGCAAGAGTGAAAGCCCGCCTGCGCCGCGTTCATCCTGAAGAGCCAGATGTGCTGGAGTTTGAAGACCTGAGCTTAAATCGCCTGACTCGCGAAGTGCATCGAGCCACTCACTTGATTGAATTAACCGCCAAAGAATTTGATCTACTAGAGTTATTGCTGCGCCATCCTCGTCAAGTACTCACTCGCGATCAAATTCTAGAAAAGGTTTGGGGCTATGACTTTATGGGCGAGTCAAACATCATAGAAGTCTATGTTCGAGCGTTACGAATCAAGTTAGAGGCAAACCACGCAAAACGCTTAGTTCATACCATTCGCGGAGTCGGCTATGTGGTGCGAGAGCATTAAGGAACCTGGATTAAATAATGGCGTTGCTGATTGTGTAATGAAAAAATCGGCGTTGCTGAATAGAGGGATGATTTGTAGGGGCAATCCCCCCGTGGTTGCCCTCCGCCAGAGAATAGGCCATCTCCCCGTGGTTGCCCGATAGGAGGGTAGGCGCGGGGCACTACCCCTACAGCAATCTCATCCCCTTGTTATGCACCGCCGAATATCGGTTTGAATTTGAAACTAATTTATTGTTTCCATCCCCTTGCGGGGAATAGGCTGTGAAACCAAGATGGGGGTTGTTGGATGGGTGGGTGTACATCTTGTGATGGTGTTTCCATCCCCTTGCGGGGAATAGGCTGTGAAACTCTTCGATCCTACCAGAGCATATCAAAGCCATCGAATGGAAGTTTCCATCCCCTTGTGGGGAATAGGCTGTGAAACACTACGTGTAAAACTCGATCAATTGGGATATCCTGCTGGAGTTTCCATCCCCTTGCGGGGAATAGGCTGTGAAACAGGTAGAACGCACACTCAGCGTCTAGAAGACGAGACAGAGATGTTTCCATCCCCTTGCGGGGAATAGGCTGTGAAACACTTCGCTCAGGGAGTCAAGCTATGAAAGGATTTCAGAAGCCAAATCGACGCAGGTCATTTTCAGTGTCAATAAGCCCTCGATCAATGTCAACGTTTAATCCTTGCCCTCAACCCCTTCACCTGCCGCTTCCGATTCAACCGCAACAACAACTGCTTCGAGTTCACCACCTTCCCCACCACAATCCGCCGCGCCATCCCAAGCTGAAACCCCGGATCATTCCGTCGCCCATACTGCGCCGCCTCCACAGGCAGATCACAAAACTCCGCACTCCACAAATGCCCCTTGTAATCCCCTAGCTGTGTCAAAAACACCACCGGAATCTGCTCCTCCAAACACACCGAAATCGCACTCGTACTAATCTGCACATTCCCCAACACCAAAATCCGCTCCACCTCCCGAATCGGTACCTCAATCGTGTCCTTCTTCGGACGCTTAATCCGAAAACAATCGTCCTGCTTGTACACCACCGACCCCTGATCCACCAAATACGCCGTCGCCATACTCGTCCTCCAAATTTTTTCCTGCGAAACAATCTTGATCGGCTTAATCTCCCGCACCTCATACCCCAACACCACATACAGCGGCGGCGGAATCGGCTGCTGCCTCGCCTTCAGCGACTCCAGCAGCGCCAACTGCATCTGCGTCGGCCCCCTGGGGCGGATTGTCAGAATGCACCAACACATAGGGCGGACTCTCACTCTTAGCCCGCTGCGGTTGCTGCTGCCGTCGCGTCAACGGCACCATCACATCCTTCGCAAACGCATGACCCAGAAACCGAAACCCCCGGTCAAAATTCGTCACCCGCGTCTTCTCCGGATGCAACCGCAGCCCCATACTCCCCAAACTGCTCCGACCACCTCGCCCCTGCGCCCCCAGCACCGCATCCTCACTCCGTCCCAAATCACAAATCACTCCGACATCAACC
>JAAUOZ010000003.1 GCA_012034655.1 Leptolyngbyaceae cyanobacterium CSU_1_3
GAAAGGTTGTTTTTGAAGGGTTTTAACCTCCTCAAAAATTCTTGACAGCCCCCTAGAGCGATGTTCTTGTGTTCAAGGCTAAGCCTCTGTAAGTTCGCTTGTTATACTGAGGAAGTTCATCAAAACATCATAAATTGCAGCGTTAATTCAGTCTATGGATTTGCGCCGAACCTGCAAGATTTTTGAGGAATGCCCTTTCAGTTCAATGTTCTATTTTAAGAATGCGAGATAGAAGCGATCGCTTTCAAGTTCAGACTGCTCCTCTGTCCCCAAAGCGGCCAAAGCGACTTGGGATGTACTTAATCGAGGCAGGGCTGATCACGCCGGCCCAAATTGACGTGGCGCTGAATGATCAGAAAATCATGGCTGATATGCGTTTTGGTGAAGTTTTGGTGGCCAGGGGTTGGATCAAGCAGCAAACACTAGATTATTTATTCAAAAAAATCATTGAACCCGAACAACAAGCTGCCAAACAGGAACGATCGCAGCTTACCACTCCTCCCTCGCAAGCAAATTCGGCACGAGAGCATGTAACCACGCCCCCCAACCCCTCCAAAACGACAAATTCGGGTTTAGATGGGCTGGGCAACGATCGCAAGTCTCTGCCCTCTGTTCAAAAGAAAGATGGTGGCGTGAGTTGGGTGGGCTAAAGGCTGAAGAGATTTCTAGCCAACAGATTCGCTATCTTCGACTTCGCTGGGGGCGTAAGCTGGCTGAGCGAAGTCGAAGGGCAAATATCGGAGAGTAAAATCTTTTTAGGGTTCTTCTACTTGCAATGTCGTTTTCGACACAAGGCGAGTCTTTTTCTTGTCTGATTCCGAAAGCTCTTCGCCTGCCTGAAGCCGCGTTGCGCTGGTTTGGAGGACGGTTGCGGCTCCTTGATCCCCCCATTGTGAGGGCAGTCTTGGCGGCAGTTTGAAGCATGGTTGCGGCCCCCGCCCGATCGCCCTGTTGCAATTTTGCCTCTGCAATCTGGGTCTGCCGATATTTGGCCAACGCCAGAATATGGTTCTGCACTTCGGGATTGGGTGCAGGCTGAAAGGTCGTCATCGCTGAGACTTCGATCGGGAAGGGTTCCGAAAGCAATGCTTCTTGCCCCAACGCAGGATCGTCATAGCGGATCTGAACTGTAGCGATCGTCTGCTGACCGACGGGCAGTTGCCCCACATAGAGATTTGCCAACACAATTCGAGGGGCATCTATCATCAAATCGCCCAAGCGCACCACGATCCCCGATCCTTCGGGTTGAGCAAATAGCTCGATCGCATCAGGAACCACTTGCGCGATCGGCTTGAGTTCGGCTAGGCGAGCGCCGGGGGCAATCGACAGTAGCAAATGAGCATTGGTCAAACCCACCGACTGGATGCGATCGAACAGCCGACTAAACTCATGCACCGCCTGGTCAGGTTGCTCAATAAAAGACAGCGCTCCGCCGCCTGCATCGGCAATTTTTTCGAGCACGTCTTGATTCCACGCATCTCCAAATCCTAATGTATTCAGCGTCAAATTGTAGCCTGTAGCCAGTTGGGCAAGCTTGAGGCAGCGATCGTTGTCGCCATGCTCATTTTCGCCATCGGTCAACAGAAACGCTTGAGAAACGGCCTCCTTTTTGCCTTTTGCTAACTCCTCAATGCCCAAGCGTAACCCTTCATCGATCGCCGTTCCTCCGGCTGCCTCTAACTGCTGAAGTGGAATTCGCAACCGGCTGGGATCGTCGATCACCTGATTGGCAACCAACACTTTGGCTTTGTGGTTGAAGGTGACGATCGAGATCCGATCCCCCGGTGATAGTTTCTCAATTAATCGCTGGGCCGCCTGCTTGACCGTAGAGAGCGATCGACCTTCCATTGAGCCGCTCTGATCCAAAATCAGGCAGAGGTTGAGCGGAACCGTGCGACCGATCGAATCTGGGATTGCGGCAATCGAGATCGCAACCTGACGCTGGCTGTTGCCCTGGGTCGCATCGACATGAGCGTCACTGAGAATACACTTCAAGCCAACTTGCATAGCGAAAAAAGAAGGATGACAGGGGATTCGATCGAATACCTACACCCTACCTCAGCTTGATTCCGCACGCATAGCCGAGTTGGCGACAGAAATTTTGACCCGGAGGAATTTTGAGAGCAACCTGCCTGTCTCGCCGCGCCACTTCTCAAGCATTTTCTCCGTTCGGTTCTCTCGACTTTGGGTATCCGTTGTGTCCGTCTCAGGTCACGTTAAGATAAGGAGAACAGTGGCACTCTTGAGGCAGACCGCACCCTATGAATTTACCCACTAAGGCTATTCAATCGACAAACTACGGCGATGCCTACTATCGGACACCGCCGCCTGACCTAGCTTCACTACTGTTAAAAGAACGCATCGTCTATCTAGGCGGCCCCCTGCACTCGATCGATGAATATCGCCGCAACCCCGGTCAAGATATTACGCGATTGATCATTGCTCAGTTGCTGTACCTACAGTTTGACGATCCAGAAAAGCCCATTCTGTTTTACATCAACTCAACGGGCACGTCTTGGCAGGGCGAAACGATCGGGTTTGAGACCGAAGCGTTTGCAGTGGCTGACACCTTGAGCTACATCAAGCCGCCAGTCTACACGATCTGCGTCGGTCAAGCCGTAGGAACTGCCGCCATGATTCTCTCTGCGGGCACAAAGGGCTATCGAGCCAGCCTGCCCAACGCTACGATCGTCCTCAACCAGCCCAAATCTGGAACCCGTGGACAGGCAACTGACATTCAGATTCGCGCCAAAGAAGTGCTAGAAAATCGAGCCGCAATTTTGGATATTCTGTCCAAAAACACAGGGCAGCCGATCGAGAAAATCATCAAAGACACCGATCGTACCTTCTATCTCACGCCCCAAGAAGCCAAAGAATATGGGCTGATCGATCGCGTTCTCGAAAGCACCAAGGATCTGCCAAAACCTCTGCCTGCTTTAGCTATATAACTGGTTGTTCGTTGGATTGAATGGATGCAAGTTCCCTATCGCCTTCCTGGCAGCCAATATGTTCAGTGGGTTGACATCTATACCCGCATGGCGTTTGAGCGCATCGTCTTTCTCGACGAAGAGATTGACGACAACTTTGCCAACTTCGTAGTTGCGCTACTGCTTTCCCTCTCTTCCGAGGACGCAGTAAAGCCTATCTACATCTACATCAATTCTCCCGGTGAGCGCATGGGCGGCACGTCTTCGCTCATCGCCAGTCTGGCCATCTATGACACCATGCGCCACCTCAAAGCGCCGATTCATACCATCTGTTTGGGGCAAGCCGTGGGAACCGCTGCCATGCTTCTGTCTTCGGGCACGAAAGGGTCTCGCTTCAGTCTACCCAACGCCGAAATTGTGCTGTCTCAGCAATTTGGGCGTACCCGTGGTCAGGCTAGCGACATTCAGATCGATGCCAAAAAGATAGTAGACGATCGCACCAAGTTTCTCGAAATCCTGTCTAGCAACACCGGGCAGCCCCCCGAAAAACTTGCCAAAGACATAGACCGTCGTCTCTACTTCACCCCCCAAGAAGCCAAAGAATACGGGCTGATTGACCGAGTTCTTGAAAGCTCGAAGGAACTACCCAAACAGATTCCTGCCTCCGTATAACTGGTTGTTCATTTTAAACCTACCCCACCCCTTGATCTATGCCAATCGGTACTCCCAAAGTTCCCTATCGCCTTCCTGGTAGCTCCTATGAGCAGTGGATCGATATTTATCAGCGTCTCAGCCTAGAACGGATTATTTTCTTGAGCCAAGAAGTAGACGATGGCATTGCGAACGCGATCGTCGCTTCCATGCTTTACCTTGATTCTGAAGATCCAGGAAAACCAATCTCGCTCTACATCAACTCGCCGGGCGGCTCCGTCACCGCAGGTATGGCCATCTACGACACCATGCAGCACATCAAGTCTGATGTGGTGACGATCTGCGTCGGCCTTGCCGCGTCGATGGGGGCTTTTCTCCTGGCAGCGGGAACCAAGGGCAAAAGATTTGCCCTTCCCCATGCCCGAATTATGATTCACCAACCCCTCGGTGGGACGGGGCGCAGCCAGGCCAGCGACATCGAAATTGAGGCTAAAGAAATCCTCAGAATCCGTCACCATTTGAACACGATTTTGTCCGATCGCAGTGGGCAACCCCTCTCCAAAATCGAGAAAGACACCGATCGAGACTACTTTTTGTCGGCAGCAGAGGCAAAAGAGTATGGCTTAATCGACAAAGTGATTGAATCGGTTAACTAGTGGGAATCTTAAAAAAGTGTCATACTCAGTTGGCACAATGTTCCCATTGAGGAGTAGCTCGGTGCGCTCCCATTCCTGCCATACTCTGACTTCATTAGCAGAATTCTCAGCAGTTCTGCTTTTTTCATATTGAATGAACATCGCAGACTGCTATCGATTATTGGGGCTGAGAACGGGAGCCTCCTACGAGGAGGTCAAGGCTGCCTATCGGCGTTTGGCAAGGCAGCTTCACCCAGACATCAACCCCAACGATCAAAAATCCAAAGAAAAGTTTATCCAGGTTAACGAGGCTTACCGATTTTTACTGAGTGTTGTCAGCCCGATCGGTATTCGTGAGGCTGCAGTTTCCCCCAAGTCATCTACCTCGCCTCAACCTGCAAGCCCTCCCCCGCCAAAGGTTACGATTAGTCGCAAACCACAACCGCCCAAGTCTCAGTCGGCCTCCTCCAGTGCCGATCTATCGTTTATTGATCAGCAACTAAAGCAAGCTTCCTACGAACAGTTACAAATCCTTCTGAGAAGTAAGCGATTTCCCCGTTCGATCGCCCTGGTGGAAGGCTTAGCACAGCGCCTACCCACCGATCCAGAGATTCGTCAGTGGCAGGCCATTGCCTACCAGCGTTGGGGGCATCACCTGATTCAAGAAAAGCAGTTTGACAAAGCTCGACTCTACCTTAAAAAAGCCCTCCGAACTGATCCCCACAATCGATCGCTCTGGGGCGAGGTCGAACGAGACTTTCGCCGCCTTGAACAACTCACATACCAAAAAAAATAGCTGTCAATGGCAGGATAACGCCGGCCAGATCTCCTACTAGATCAACGATTCCCCAGGAGTTGAAGGCTCAACCTAGAAGACGGGAGCCTTACCCTTTTCTTCCTTTCTACGCAGCAATGCCAAAAAAAGAACTGCTGCCTGTCTACCACTTTGCCCAGTTTGAGGTTAGCCCTAGGGCCGTTCTCCAAGAACGATCCGTGGAGGGGGGATGCTTTTCTCACGTCCCTTTGGTATAGTATAGACACAGACAAATAGCTACTAAGTAAGGATCAATAACTAACCTTAGTTAGCAATCCTCACGGAAGTTAGCTTGAATCAATCTCTGGTCATTAGCATCTTTAAATCATCAATCTCCTTCATAAAATTTCTCCTTCAAACACGCTAATAGTTGAACTTTGAGTCGGATCTAGCCGTGTGTCTTTCAACACACTTGCTTAGTAACAGTATGCTTATCCACTTGAAAGCTACGGGGTTTTCCGAGTGATTGCGATTTCACCTCGTCCTATGGGACGCAACTGGAACACGGTTAGTTTTGCTTCAACTCTTTACTTGATCCCTATTTTGGATCTCTTGCTGTCAAAGGTTCCAAACCAGTGGCAAGCGGAAGTCAGGTTGGGTCTACAAGAGGCGCTTGTCAATGCTGCGAAGCATGGAAACAACCTAGATCCTTGCAAAAAAGTCCTGGTACATTTTTCGATAGTCGCTGATCAGTGTTGGTGGGTGATCTCAGATCAGGGAGATGGGTTTGCTCCGCCCGAAGTTTGCACCGAGCAAGAACCCCCTCGATTACCCTGTGACGATCGAGATTGCGGACGAGGGTTGTATATTCTTCATCAAATATTTGACGAAGTGCAGTGGAATAATCAAGGAACAGAGTTGAGGCTTTGTAAGCAAGTTAAAAAGGTATCTCGATTGCCTATGGTACTTTAGTACCAATTCAAAATTTTGTCAAGGTCGAGCATGATTCGACCTGGGTTGTCCAATGGGGGTAGCAATAGGGTTGAGACCCGAACGACTCACGCAGCCGTTACACCCAAAACATTCTGTGTCATTAGGTCAAAGGCACACTGGGCCGAGTGATTTTTAGCACGAAGCAACTTTGTAGATGGCTTCGCCGTCTGCGAATTAGTGCAGCAAGGCTGAATGCAAAGTTAAAACGCCAAGCACATTTAGCTTTGGGGAATTTAGTGCTGTTTAGTGATCTCCACCCTGATGGGGCAGTGGTTGTCCAAAAGTGGTTCGTTAAAATTAGTAATTCGTCAAAAAATACTTAATGATTGAATAACTCTAACAATGCAGTGCCCCATCCCCCATTTCAAGCTCACAAATTTGGAACCGATCGCCCACTTAAGGTAATCGAGCCTGTAATCGAGAGCCTCGATCGATACTGAACGTTAATTTCGTCTAGGGTGTTGCTATTGCTGAGGTTTTTGCTATCTTGGCAAGGCACAAATCTGCACCCATGACCTCTCAGGAAACTTTATCCCAATCACCCCATGCAAACAAAGAAACTGGAGCTACTTCTTTTAGCAGGTTGCTCTTGCCTACTGACGTTGTTGTGTCAACCGATCGCCGCTGCCGTGACGGCATCCTCTACAACACCCAGCACGGTGATGCAGACTTCCGCTCACCTAGAAAGCGCATCCTGTAAGAGCAACTTTCAGAGCAAGCTAACCAATGCAAAGCGCAACCGTGATTAGGTTTCAGCATTCATTGACGATCGCTGCGGTTTGTGATTTTCGCAGGGAGGCGCAGAGATAGAGCGATCGAGCCAGCCACTAGCTTGTTGTAGCCTCAAGAGCGCTTCTTCAGGCTGATCCTTGAGCAAAAAAATCAGCGCCACGGCAGCCTGTTCGCGAGCACGAGACTTGCGATCGTTTTTGAGCCGATGCCAGTCTCGATCTGTGATCGTCAGTTTTTCTGAAAGTGCTTGCGCTAATTCTAAAGCGCTCAACTCAGTCAGCTTAGGGATGGATTGAGTCTGATTGGCTGGGTTAGGTTGTATCGCTTGAATTGTAGAATCTGACATAGAAGAAAGGAGTGGGTAAAATAGGTTGTCTACCGATACCCCTATCCTACGCTGGCATGGAGCCGTCTCACCCCCCCGATCGTGTGCCACCCAATCCCCATCTAGAGTTTGAGCAGTCTCTTCAAGCTGTGGAGCGATCGCTGCAAGACCTGAAAGAACGTCATGTTCAGATTCAGCGAGACCAATCCCAGCAAGCGATTTTGGAGACAAGATTGCAGCAGCTACAAGGGCAGCCAGATCAGGGCAAATCTTCTGAGCTTCAATTAGAATTACGGAAGATTGAACAGCAGCTAGAAGAACTAGAAGTTAGCCTAGAGAGCCGTCTATTTTCGTGGGCAGGGTTCAAAGAAGTCTTCTGGCAAGCGGCTCGATTTGGCGGCCTTGGTATTGTGGTGGGCTGGTCACTCGCGTTCTACAGTTTCAAGAATCTTCCCCCTGCGCCTTCTACATTTCAACCTTCTTCCACCTCACAACCTATCCCCCCATCTCCATGACACGACGGATCGCAGAGCTACTACACAACGGTCAACCTGATGAGTCAGTCACCCTGCAAGGTTGGGTGCGAACAAAACGAGAGCAGAAGGGCTTTTCGTTTATTGAGGTAATGATGGGTCGTCGATGGCGGGGCTGCAAGTGGTGATCAATGACGACCTGCCAGAGTACGAGACGATCGTCAAGCGGCTCGGCACGGGTGCATCGGTGCAGGTGAGGGGAACGCTTGTGCCTTCTCTGGGCAAAGGGCAGCGGATTGAAGTCAAGGCAGACTCGGTGACGGTGTATGGTGGGGCTGATGCCGAAACCTATCCGTTGCAGAAAAAGCGGCATTCCTTCGAGTTTCTGCGGGAGATCGGGCACTTACGATCGCGCACCAACACCTTTGGAGCCGTTTTTCGGGTTCGCAATGCCTGCGCGACTGCAATTCACCAGTTTTTTCAAGAAAGAGGGTTTCTCTGGGTACACACGCCCATCATTAGCGCGGGCGACTGTGAAGGGGCAGGGGAAATGTTCACGGTCACGAGTCTAGATCTTAAAAAAGTGCCGATGACTTCTGATCAAGCCATTGATTACAGCAAAGACTTTTTTGGGAAGCCTGCCTATTTGACGGTGAGTGGGCAGCTAGAAGCCGAAATCATGGCGATGGCGTTTAGCAATGTTTATACCTTTGGTCCCACGTTTCGGGCAGAAAACTCAAATACATCCCGTCACTTAGCAGAGTTTTGGATGGTTGAGCCAGAAATAGCGTTCTGCGATCTAGAGGGTGACATGGATCTAGCAGAGGCGTTTCTCAAGTCTATTTTTTCCTACGTGATGGAGCATTGCCCCGAAGATATTCAGTTTTTCAACGATCGCATTGACAATTCAGTTTTGGCGACCGCCAGCAACATCATTGACAACGAGTTTGAGCGATTAACCTACACCGATGCGATCGCGTGGTTGGAAAAGTGCGATCGTCGCTTCGAGTACCCCGTCGAGTGGGGACTAGATCTGCAATCTGAGCACGAACGCTATTTGGCGGAAGAATTATTCAAAAGACCTGTGATCGTCACAGACTACCCCACCCAAATCAAAGCATTCTATATGCGTTTGAGTGATGACGAGAAAACCGTTCGAGCGATGGATATTCTCGCTCCAAAAATTGGCGAAATTATCGGCGGTTCTCAGCGAGAAGAACGCCTGGATGTTTTAGAACGACGAATCAAAGCCCAAGGTCTAAATGTTGAAGATTACTGGTGGTATTTGGACTTGCGACGGTATGGCACGGTTCCCCACGCTGGCTTTGGCTTAGGGTTTGAGCGATTGGTACAGTTTATGACAGGGATGGGCAATATTCGAGATGTGATTCCGTTCCCTAGAGCGCCTTTAAGTATTGAGTTCTAAGAAAATTGGAGCAAAAGAACTAAAAACATGGAGCGCAAATTTGGCTTTTGCCAATATTGCCTCCAGAACGTTCACTCTGATGAAAACGCTGTTGTGCGCGATCGTGTGCGATCGTGTGCGCTCAGCCCGGTAGCCCATCAAAGGCACTACATCAAACCTAGCTGTTCAAGAATTCCCTTACCAGTCATCAACTCGGTGGCAAAGCCGATCGCTAGACCCAACATTGCCAATCGACCATTCCAGGTTTCCGCAAAGGGGACAAATCCAAACTTAGACTTTTGCTCTTCCATCTTGACCTCGCTTGGGGGATAGATTTCTTTACATAAATTAACATTTTTGGAAATATCTTGCAACAAATCAGCCTGAAACTTCTTGGTGGGTCATCGAATGCGACACTAGATTAAACTCGATCGCATTTTTTGTGTCATGCCAGATTCCCAATCCATCAGTGCTGCTGTTGCCGAGCTTTATAATACCTATCCCTTTCCGCCGGAGCCGTTGCTAGACGAGCCGCCCCCTGGCTACAACTGGCGCTGGAATTGGTCTACTGCCTACAATTTTTGCACCGGCAGAAAGCCCCAGAAACAAGATATTCGGATTTTGGATGCAGGGTGTGGAAGTGGAGTCGGAACGGAGTATCTCGTCCATTTGAACCCGCAGGCACAGGTGACGGGCATCGACCTGAGCGCAGGAACGTTGGCAGTGGCCAGAGAGCGGTGTCAGAGATCGGGAGCCGATCGGGTTGATTTTCATCACCTCAGTCTTTACGATGCAAATCAGCTTCCGGGCAAATTTGACCTGATCAACTGTGTGGGGGTGCTGCACCATCTGCCCGATCCCATTCGAGGCATCCAGTCTCTAGCGACCAAACTGGCATCAGGGGGGATTATGCACATCTTCGTCTATGCAGAATTGGGCCGTTGGGAAATCAAGCTCATGCAGGAAGCGATCGCCCTGTTGCAAGGAACAAAGCGCGGAGACTACCGGGATGGGGTGCAGGTGGGTCGTCAGGTGTTTGCGGCGCTGCCCGAAGAGAATCGTTTGGTAAAACGCGAACAAGAACGCTGGGCAATGGACAACCAGCGTGACGCATGTTTTGCCGATATGTATGTCCATCCTCAGGAAATTGACTACAACATTGAGACGCTGTTTCAACTGATCGATGCTTCTGGGCTGAAGTTTTTGGGTTTCTCAAATCCTCGACAATGGACACTCGATCGCTTGCTGGCAAAAAATCCTGACTTAATGGCCCGAGCAGAAGGGCTGAGCGATCGCCAGCGCTACCGATTGATCGAACTGTTAGATCCTGCGGCGGTGACACATTACGAGTTTTTTCTGGCGCGAGGCGAATTTCCTCTGATCGATTGGTCATCAGATGAGGATTTGTTGCAGGCAATTCCAGAGCGCAGCCCTTGCATGGATGGATGGGAAAGCAGCTATTTGTTTAACTACGACTATCAGTTGATCAAATTGTCAGAGGCTGAGTTTAAGTTTATGCAGGTTTGTGATGCTAATCAGGTGCAAAAATGCTCGATCGCCGAGATTTTAATCGATGCCCCGTTGACCTTAGAGAATGTGCGATCGCTCCAGCAACAACAGCTAATTTTGCTTACGCCTCACCCCTAAAAATTTCTCAACGCTGATTATTCTCAACGCTGATTATTTTCAACTCTGTAGCATTTCATCGACTTCTACTTCCATTTCTTGCAGTGATTGCCAACCTGCTTGCCACTGCGATCGATTTTTGAGAGCTTTTGCATTTAGCCAAAATCGTACCGCCGGGTCGCAAGCAGCTACCATTCGGCAAATACCCACTCACCTTCATTTTTACGATTGACCACTTGAAAATGTTTCCATCCCCAGGTGGTTTGCTGGGCAGTCCATTTAGAGCCAACCAGATAGGGAAATTTTTGCTTTCTAGACATGGGTTAAAAGGCAGAGGGAACTATCTGGAATTTCATAGAGTCGATCGTGCCATAAATCACAAATTCAAGTAACATAAAGTGTTCTTTTTGATCTATTTACTTTTGAAGCATTGAAATTAACGTTTCTTTTTAGACAGGTCACTCCAACCTCATCCAACCTCAAAATTCCTGAACTCAACCCATGAATTTAAAACCCTTTGCAACTTCTGTTTTGCTGGCGACGATCGGGTTTACTCTTCCCGCTCAGGCTGAAAATCTTGAACATTTGCGCCAATTGCTTTCTACAAAACAATGTCAAGCCTGTGATCTGAGTGGTGCAGGGTTGGTGTTTGCCCAACTAAATGGGGCGAATTTGAGCGGAGCAAATCTAGCGGCAACTAATCTCAGTCAGGCTAATCTAGTCGGGGCAAATTTGAGTAACGCAAACTTGAGCGGAGCAAGTCTCAATGGCGCAAATTTGAGTAATGCAAAATTGAGTGGGGCAAACTTAAGCGGGGCAGATTTGCGGGGTGCGTTTTTGTCTGGGGCTGACCTGGCGGGCACTCAGCTAGACAGTGCAGCCCTGCAAGGGGCGATCGGGCTGTCTGCCGACGCGGGCAACCCCGACGACTTTTATCGTTGGGCGATGGAAGCCGGAAAACAGCGCAACTATGAGCGGGCGATCGAAAACTTCAATCAAGTGTTGGTTCGCAAGCCAGACCATGCATTGGCACACTTTGGGCGCGGCATGGCAAGGCTAGAACTGGGCGATCAGGCAGGGCAATTCGAGACTCCGAGCAGGCATCGGTTTTGTTTGCCCAACAGGGAAGCACTGCGGACGCTGAAACGGCGAAAAAACTAGCCGAAACGCTGAAAAATCCGCCCAAAGAGCGGAAGGGTGTCTCATTTGGGCAAGGACTCATTAATGTAGTCGGTGGGTTGGTGCAGATGTTTTTGGTGCGCTAATAGAACGTCAGTTCAACCACTGGATTTTGCCCTCACCCCAAACCTCGCCCCCCAGGGCAAGGCAAGGATTGGCTTCGCTACGTAATGTGAGAGATGAAGAATGGGGTTGGTGGCGCTGCTGACGGATTTTGGGCTGAGGGATGCCTATGGGGCGATCGTCAAAGGGGCGATCGCTCAGGTCAATCCTTGGTTACAAATCATTGATCTGACCCATCAAATTCCTCCTCAAGATGTGGCGGCGGCTCGGTTTCAGTTGATGAATGCCTATCCATATTTTCCAAAGGGGACGGTGCATGTGGCGATCGTCGATCCGGGGGTAGGGAGTCATCGTCGGGCGATCGCAGTCCAACTTGAATCTGGTTTTTTGGTTAGCCCTGATAATGGTCTGGTGAGTGGGGTTTTGAGCCAAAATCGGGCGATCGCCGCCGTTGAGCTAACCAACCCCCACTATTGGCGCGTCCCCTCTCCTAGCCTCACCTTTCATGGACGAGACATTTTTGCAACAGTGGCGGCTCATTTGGCCAGTGGCGTGCCACTGTTGAGCGTAGGAACTGCGATCGAGATTGAGTCGATCGTTTCCTTGCCCATTGCCCAATCTGTGAGGGTCAACCACACGATTCGAGGATCGATTCAAGCGATCGATCACTTTGGCAATTTGATCACCACCATTCTAGGCAGCGAAGTCGAGGGCAAAGTTTGGAGTGTGAAAATCGCTGAGTCGGTATATCGCAGCAACGCTACTTACTCAGACGGCGAACCAGGGGAAATCTTGGCGCTGGTGGGCAGTCACGGGTGGGTAGAAATTGCAGCCAATCGCGATAATGCTCAGGTGCGATTGGGTATGGGTTGGGGCAGTTCTGTCGAAGTGATTCTGCGAGAGGGATGAGCGCGAAAATAAAGTGACCACTAGAGATAAGGAGATTTCTAGCAAACAAGTCACCCGTTGTCTTCGACTTCGCTCAGCCAGCTTGCGCCCAGAGCAAAGTCGAGGGGCAAAGGCCGGAAGGTCGTATCTTTTTGAGAGATCGCCTAAGCTCTGGGATGGGCGTGGCACTGCCTGGCACATGGTTGAGCGGCAAGCCCCTTGGTTTAGGCAGGCTAGTGGTCTGTCAAGAATTTTTTTAGGGGTTGAAACCCTCTTAAAAAACCCGCTTCTCCATTCCCAATCCATCCATTCAGGTTCGACAGACTACTAGGAGAGAAAAGGAGAATGGAAGAATTTGCCTACTGGTATGACGGAAATCTGGTGCAGGGCAAAACCTTAGAATTGGCGATCGATGATCCTGCCTTGCTCTATGGCGCTACCCTTTTCACGACGCTGCGCGTCTATCAGTTTCGGCTTGACCATCCCCTCACCAATTGGCAAGCTCACTGCAACCGTCTGCAAACCAGCCTCGAAAGTTTTCAATGGCAACCGCCTGACTGGCAACGCCTTCGCCAGGGTGCAGAACTCCTGCTTCAAACCTTTCCCGTTCTCAGAATCACCCTTTTCCCCGACGGCCGCGAATGGATTACGGGCAGATTCCTCCCTGCCGACCTCGCAGAACGCCAACACAAAGGGGTCACCGCCTGGGTTGCCGAATCTAGCTTTCTCTGCGCTTCTTTCTCGCCGCTCCAGCGATCGCTGCCCTGCCACAAAACGGGTAACTACCTCGCTCCTTGGCTAGCCTTGCAGATGGCCCAACGATCGCACCACGCCCAAGAAGCCATTCTGACCAATCCTATAGGCAATTGGCTCGAAACCAGCACGGGCAACCTTTGGGGCTATCGCGACAACCACTGGTGGACACCGCCCCTGCAAGCGGGCATCCTACCCGGATTGCTGCGAACCCAACTCATTACAAAAATCAGATGTCAGAATGAAGAAGTCGCAGAAGCACCCTGGAACCCTGATCTGGTAGAAACCTTTGAAGCGATCGCCTACACCAATTGCGTGATAGAAATCATCCCCATTCACACAATTCTGAGAAACGCCTCAAAAAAAACCTATCCCTCAGCCCATCCAGGCTTTGCTCAATTACGAAGACTGTTCATAGACCCAAACTTCAGGCTTTCTGAGAATTTTTAGCGGTCAGCAGACTGCTCAGAAGTCTAAATTTTGCAGCCTGGAGTCTAAAGTCTCCTCTCGGAGTTCTCAGACTAGGTTAATATTAATTAATATAAACAAATCTGAGACTCTCCTCATCCCTAACCCTAGGAGGACAACCCCCGGTGAACAAACGCTGGAGAAACGCAGGACTGTACGCGCTCCTGGCAATCGTAGTCATTGCCCTGGCAACCACCTTTTTCGACAAGCAGCCGCAAACTCGTCAAACGTGGCGCTATAGCCAGTTCATTCAAGAAGTCCAAAATAACAAAGTCGAGAAAGTGAGTCTGAGTGCAGATCGCACCAAAGCTCTCGTCAAAGTGCAAGACGGCACAAACATTTTGGTCAACATCCCCGATGGCGACCCTGATCTGGTCAACATTCTGATCAAAAACAATGTTGATATTTCAGTCTCACCGCAGCAAGACGACAGCTTCTGGCTGCGGGCGCTGAGTAGCCTGTTCTTCCCAGTCTTGTTGCTGGTGGGTCTGTTCTTTTGTTGCGCCGTGCCCAAAACGGCCCTGGAAGCCAGGCGATGAATTTTGGTAAATCAAAAGCCAGAGTTCAGATGGAGCCTCAGACACAGGTGACGTTTGGCGATGTCGCAGGCATTGACCAGGCAAAGCTAGAACTCAACGAAGTGGTAGATTTTCTCAAAAACGCCGATCGCTTTACCGCAGTCGGGGCAAAAATCCCCAAAGGGGTGTTGCTCGTCGGGCCTCCTGGAACAGGTAAAACGCTGCTAGCGAGGGCCGTCGCCGGAGAAGCAGGCGTTCCCTTCTTTTCGATCTCCGGTTCAGAATTTGTAGAAATGTTCGTAGGGGTGGGTGCATCCCGCGTTCGTGACCTGTTTGAGCAAGCAAAAGCGAACGCGCCCTGCATCGTCTTCATTGATGAAATTGATGCGGTCGGTCGTCAACGTGGCGCAGGTTTGGGCGGTGGCAACGACGAACGAGAACAAACCCTGAACCAACTTTTGACCGAGATGGATGGTTTCGAGGGCAATACTGGAATCATCATTATCGCCGCCACCAACCGGCCTGACGTTTTGGATGCAGCACTGCTGCGCCCCGGACGTTTTGACCGTCAAGTCGTCGTCGATCGCCCCGATTATGCAGGTCGTCTAGAAATTCTCAACGTCCACTCTCGTGGCAAAACCCTAGCGAAGGACGTTGACCTAGAAAAAATTGCCCGGCGGACTCCTGGCTTCACTGGCGCTGACCTCTCTAACCTGCTGAACGAAGCTGCCATTCTGGCTGCTCGGCGCAACCTGACCGAAGTATCAATGGACGAAGTGAACGATGCGATCGATCGCGTCCTCGCTGGCCCAGAGAAGAAAGATCGCGTCATGAGCGAAAAGCGTAAAGAATTAGTGGCTTATCACGAAGCGGGTCACGCACTGGTTGGCGCTCTCATGCCTGACTATGACCCAGTGCAGAAAATTAGCATCATTCCCCGTGGTCGGGCGGGTGGTCTAACGTGGTTTACCCCCAGCGAAGACCGCATGGATTCGGGTCTGTATTCACGATCGTATCTACAAAACCAGATGGCAGTTGCCCTCGGTGGTCGCATTGCCGAAGAAATCATCTACGGCGATGACGAAGTGACGACGGGTGCAGCCAGCGACTTGCAGCAAGTGGCACGGGTTGCCAAGCAAATGGTGACTCGGTTTGGGATGAGCGATCGACTTGGCCCGGTGGCCCTGGGTCGCCAACAAGGCAACATGTTCTTGGGTCGCGACATCGCAGCGGAGAGAGACTTTTCTGACAAAACCGCTTCAGCGATCGATGAAGAAGTCAACAGTCTGGTAGATCAGGCTTACCGTCGCGGCAAGCAAGTTCTGCTAGAAAACAAACACGTTTTGGATCAGTTGGCAGCATTACTCGTTGAGAAAGAAACGGTTGATTCTGAAGAACTGCAAGAACTGTTGGCTAACAACGATGTGAAAATGGCATCGATCGCGTAAGAGGCTTGCCAACAAATAAAGTACCCCCCCGTTCAGGGTACGGCAATGCTCCTACGCGAAGGTCGAAACTCACCTTCGCTCAACCTTCGCGCCATTTGTGAGTTGAGCGGAGTCGAAACCCACCTCAGTTGAGACTTTTGTTGCCAGGTTAATAGCACGTACTTTAGTTTCGCGCTTGTCTCTAACAGGTTTCGCTAAATCACTACAGTTGGGGCAATTTTGGAGCATCCTCCAGGGTTGCCCTTTTTTGTATCAAGTTTTTTGGCAAATCAAGAAATTTCTTTAAACCTTGCCGCCGCCCATCAGATAAAGTAACGCCATTCGGACAGCTACGCCGCTTGTTACCTGCTGCGAAATCAAACTAAACTGCGGATCATCCATCAGATCAGAGCTAATCTCTACGCCGCGATTGACCGGCCCCGGATGCAGCACCTTGACCTCCGGGTGGCAGAGCTTGAGGCGATCGCGGGTAATGCCAAACTGCTGATGATATTCTCTCAAACTGGGCAATAAATAGCTGGTCATTCGTTCTTTTTGCAAGCGCAGCGTCATCACAAAGTCAGCATTTTGTAGAGCGGGAGCTAGACTCCAGTGGATGAAAAGTCGGCGATCGAGGGCAACAACGGGGGAGGAGGGAGAAGTTGATTCTTCTTTTAGAGGCTCTTCTTTGACGTAATCAGAAAACTCTTTGGGTAAGAGGGTGGCAGGGGCAGCGAGGTGAACTTCGGCTCCGCTAGCGGTTAGGCTCCAAATATTCGATCGAGCCACACGAGAATGAAGAATATCGCCGACGATCGCAACCTTTTTACCCTTCAACAATGACAGTTGCGGGTTGTCAGTGTCCAGCAGGGTGCAAATTGTAAACAGATCTAGTAAGGCTTGAGATGGGTGCTCGTGCTGACCATCGCCTGCATTGAGAACGCCCACCCGCACGCCGAGACGATCCATTTCAGCCGCGATCGCTTGGGGAACTCCGGCCTCTTTGTGGCGAATCACCATCATGTCTGTGCCCATGGCCAGATAGGTTTTTGCAGTGTCTAGAATGGTTTCGCCCTTGCTGAGAGAAGAAGTTCCGGGGGCAAAATTGAGCGTGTCGGCAGACAGACGTTTGGCAGCTAACTCAAAACTGCTGCGGGTGCGGGTCGAAGACTCAAAAAACAGGTTAGCTACCACTTGCCCTTGCAGCGTCGGAACTTTTTTGGTGCGCCGAGACAGTACTTCTCGAAAGCTGCTTGCAGTTTGCAGCACGATGTCATACTCGGCAGGAGAAAAATCTGCCAGAGAAAGGATATGATGACGAGTCCAGGGCATGGAAGTTGTGAGGTAAGGGAGCCACCGCTATTCATACCGTAAAACGATCGTATACCCGCCTGAATTCTTAAATTCTTTAGCCGATCGCGGCCCCCTTATCTTGGCTGCAAATTTCTGCCGCAGATTAATTAGGGGTGCAAGATCTCAGTAGATCCTCTGGGTGTGAATTATTCAATACTCTACGCTGATGAATGTTGAGAAAAAAGCTGAACGTGTGATATTGGCTGCATTTAGTAGTAATATCTTTAACCTATTAGGATTCATGCGCTGCGTTTTTCTGTGGTGGCACGCTAAATTGCCAGAAGCCGTAGGCATTTTAACCTTCATCAAACCGTTGGGTGTCTCTATCAATTTTCTATATAAATTACTTTCACTACTATAAAACCGACCTCGCTCTAGATTGCGTCTACTCGTCTCGTTTCATGGTTCGATTTTGAACCGGGCACAACCCGAACATTCCCTCCGGCATATAAATTTTTGTGTAGTGGCGCGACTGGGAAAACGGACTCAAGGTAGCGGAGTGCGAGGGCGCAAGCCGTAGAAGGCACTGTCGATCGTTGAAGGAACCTGCTGAATGTTTCGGACTAGTCGCAAAACCTATCAATCCAGCTTTTCTTCTTATCAGAAGAAAAAGAAGCCCTTACCTCGCTTGCTGATTCTAGGTTCAGTTTCGCTCATCTTAATTGGCTTAGAACTATTAGCCCGTCTGGGTGTAGGTCTTGCTGGTAAACAGAATGAATTTGCAGCCTACGAGGGCGAACCGCTCAACGTCACGGCTTATCGGTTGCGCTATCTCGATCGCGCCAATCAGCCCTACGATGGTCTGCCCGATCGCGGCCGCCTCAAGGTCAGACGCAGTTCTCTAACGGGCTACAGACTCGTCGAAAATCAACAGAGCAACGCCTGGCGTATCAATGAGCAAGGGTTTCGCGCCGATCAAGCGATCGCTGCAACCAAGCCCAAAGATGAGGTGCGAATTTTCGTCTTAGGCGGCTCCACTGCCTTTGGGCAGATGAGTTCTAGCAATCAAACCACGTTTGCCCATCGATTGGAGGCCCGATTTAATCAACAAGTTGCCATCCAAAAGTCAAACTCAGGCAAATTTCGTCCGGATGTGTTGCCCTACTACGCAGACGAATTAGCCAAAGCGATGAGCCTGCCTCCTCGCATTCAAGAGAGTCGCTATCGCGTGGTGAATGCTGCGGTTCCAGGTTACGCTTCTAGCAACCAACTCGGTCAACTAGCTCTGCAAATTTTTTCCTACAAACCCGACTACATCATCATCATAGATGGCTATGCAGATTTGCTGTTGCCGAGTACGCAAGAAGGAGCCGACGTACCGGGGGTTGAGGGGCTGCTAGACAATGCAACCGGACACCTCATCAGTACACTGACAGAACGGTTGAAACACTGGTTTAACCAATCCTATTTGGTGAAAAGCATTCAATATTGGGTGTTGCGTCCTCAGGAGGCAATCAATCCCATGATTCCGCCGGATGTCAAGCTGTCGATCGCCCAGCGCCTCCCGCCTAACCCCGAAGAATTGAATCGGCGCACGGTTCGCTATCGCCACAACCTAGAGCAAATTGCCCGGCTAACGACCAGCGCCAAAATTCCTCTGATTGTCGCCCTGCAACCCGAAATTACCAGCCGCACCACCACCCAAACGCCCCGCGAAAAGCAAATTCTCAGCCAGTTGGGGGCGACCTATCCCCAGCAAATTAAGACGGGCTACAATCAGCTTCTAGAGTCTGTGGGTCAGGTGAAAAAAGCATTCCCCCAGGGAGTTTCGACCCTAAATCTTTACGATGTTGCGGCAGGCCTCAAAGAGGAAGCGTTTCACGACCCCATTCACCTGACAGACAAGGGAAATGAATTGATCGCCAACAAGTTATATGACACGATCGCAAATTCTCTGACTGTGCAGCCGAAACCGTTTGGGCAATCTGAACCGCCCCGGTAAAGCAATTTTTTGATTGCTGTTTTCAGGTACGATCGAGTCTCTCGTTTCCCTCATTTAGCAATCTCATGGGCAGCAATTTTGGTCAGTTATTTCGCATCAGCACATTTGGTGAGTCTCACGGCGGCGGCGTAGGTGTGGTAATTGATGGCTGTCCTCCATTGATTGAGATTTCGGCGGCAGATCTTCAGGTGGAACTCGATCGTCGCGACCCGGACAGAGTAAAATCACGACTCCGCGCAATGAAGCCGATCAGTGCGAGATTTTGTCGGGCGTGTTTGAGGGCAAAACTTTGGGAACCCCGATCGCGATTCTCGTTCGCAACAAAGACCAGCGATCGCAGGACTATCGCGAAATGGCAACCACCTATCGACCGTCCCATGCAGATGCGACCTACGACGCAAAGTATGGCATTCGCAACTGGCAAGGGGGAGGGAGATCGTCGGCGAGAGAGACGATTGGGCGAGTAGCAGCAGGCGCAATCGCCAAGAAGATTCTGCGCGAAATTGCCGGAGTTGAAATCATTAGCTATGTGAAGCGAATTAAGGATTTGGAGGGCGTAATCGATCCTAACACCGTGACCCTGGAGGAAGTTGAGAGCAACATTGTGCGCTGCCCCGATCGTGAATGTGCCGATCGCATGGTGGATTTGATCGAGCAGGTTCGCAATCAGGGAGACTCGATCGGAGGCGTGGTCGAATGTGTGGCTCGTGGCGTTCCGAGGGGGTTGGGCGATCCGGTGTTCGATAAGTTGGAGGCGGATCTGGCAAAAGCGGTGATGTCTCTGCCGGCCACGAAGGGATTTGAAATTGGCTCCGGCTTCGCAGGAACGCTCATGACTGGCAGCGAACACAACGACGAATTCTATGCTGACAATGGCGAAATTCGCACGGTGACGAATCGATCGGGCGGGGTGCAGGGGGGCATTTCTAACGGTGAAAATATTCTGATTCGGATTGCCTTCAAGCCCACGGCAACCATTCGCAAAGAGCAAAAAACCGTCACCGACAGCGGCGAAGAAGTAACCTTAGCTGCAAAGGGGCGACACGATCCCTGTGTGTTGCCACGGGCTGTGCCAATGGTGGAAGCAATGGTAGCTCTGGTGCTGTGCGATCATCTGTTGCGCCAGCGAGGACAGTGTGGTGCGGTTAATGAGTAAACCGTTGGTATAGTTTAACCTGGCACAAAAGACACCACTGAGGTGAGGTTCCACACACGAGCAAAGGATGCCGGGTTACATAGGTGCGTCATTCATTGGTAGAAGCCGTAGTGCAAGCATCTTGCTCGCGATCGAAGCGCTCGCAAACTGCCCTCACCGCCATTTCTCTTCTAGAGCAGGCGAGGGGCTTTTGAGTTTAGATTTCGTTCCGGCTACCCTTCTACCCCAGACAACTGGGAAACCTAGGGTGCAAGAGTTGAAATCTTTTCACAAGCTTGTCAGGAGTCAATATGAACCAGTGGAACCGCCTTATTCAAGAGAGTGATCTGCAAAATCCTTTGAGACTTTCTCAGTCCGTGTTGGAGTTGTTGGCCCAAGAAGTCGATCGCTATCAGACCCTAGAAAAAAGCTTGCCCTCTCGAATTTTGCGCTATCTGGTCGATGGTGACGACGAGCGTGTGTTGCGAGATATAGAAGCGGCGATCGTGCAACAGACGCAACAAGTGCTCACGACCCAAAGCTTCTGGGCTGGGTGGCAAAGTGGCACATCTGATCGGGCGAGGCAAGCTTTGTTCAAAGCCTTACCCGTTGCGGATGCTGGGTTCTATTGCCGACTCGCACAGTTATATAGTGTGGAAAGTAACGCAGCCCATGCCAGCCAAACTGCAATTCGTTTTGGTGCAACTGCATGGTTTGATCCATTTTTGCGCGCCTTAGCTCAGACGATTTCCTATGACTATTATGGCTACTACAAGGGTCGATCTAAGGTGAATTTAAAGTTTTCGATCGCCCAGGTCGAAGCCATGTTTGCAGAGGTGAATGAGCCAGCAGAATCTTTGATTGAGTTGGTTTATTCGAGCGATCCAGACAACTGGAATTTGCACTATCTGATTCCGATCGTGGCAGGGCTAGAAGGATTTGCGGACTTTACCTTAAAACACGGGAAACTGTTGCAAGGTGCATTAACTCATCCTCAAAATCTCAATCGATCTCATGCGTTAAGAATGATGGTTCTGGTGGGCGTTCCAGTTGAGCCGTTTTTAGATCGAGTGGTCGATCGGGCCATCAGTTCTGCTAAGTCTGAGCGAGAAATTGCTATTGAGTTGGTGCGATCGGTTTCTGAGCAAGCAATTCCCTACGTAAAGCAGCGCATTCAGTCTGGAAAAGCAGACGATCGCCTATACGGCGTGCAGTTGTTGCAGATGTTAGAGGGCGATCGGGCGCGAGAATTTTTAGAGATGCTGTTACAAACTGAGAAAGCGGCAAAGGTGAGAGAAGCGATCGAGAAGATTCTCAACCCTGTTGTGTTTGATACAACGGTGGAATCAATTAGTTATCAACTTCCAGAGCTACCTGAGATCACACTAGATTTACCACTGGATGGTGCAGTGAGATCAGAATTTGAAACGCTATTTACAATATCAAAGCAATCGACTCAAGCCGCTGTTAAGCATTTACTCAATTACTTAGATTCTCAATCGACTCAAGAACAGATTAATAACGTTCTGAATCATATTAAGTCGTGGATACCCAATCACTTAGTAAAGCAGATAAAAACAGATTCAAAAAATCTATCGGATTGGAAGTTATCAGTTCAAGAAGTACTATCAGAAGCGATCGATCAACACCAAGAGAAGGTTTGGCAAACGCTACAAACAGGAAAAAAAGATTGCTGTCTCAACTGCTATTTTAATAATGCTGGTTATCAAAACTGGCAACGCTGGCAACGACAAATGTTTAAGTTTATCGAACAGCCGCAAATTCAATTGATGCATGTGTTGCGATTGCTGATCATGCAAAATACAATTCGCTCAGATAACTTTAGTGGAGCAGAAGTATACCTCAATCACTATCGCAAAGTTCATGAAGCATCGTTTGGGCTGAGAGAATTGTCTGCCCATCTCCAGGCGCTAGGTTTTGAGCCTGAAACCGTGACAAACGCGCTGTTACCCAAAGACAGTTGGCTTCCTGACTGTTCAATATTTTTTCAATGGGGAGAGGAGGCAATTTGGCCGCATTTCGTCGATCGCCTCATGCTACTAGAAACGGCGATCGCTACCAAAAAATCCTCTGGCGACTATTATCACCACGATCGTCGCAAACGTGCCTTACAGATCCTCTGCACCTTTCCTCAACCGCCTGCAACCCTTATCCCACAACTTTGGGAGGTTGCCTTGGGCGGTTCTAAAGCTGACAACTTAATGGCACAGAGAGCGATCGAGAAATTGCCTAACAGTCGGGTAGAAATCGTCAAAGTGTTGAGCGATCGCGATGCCAGCAAGCGAATCGTTGCGGCTCAATGGTTGGCAAAACTGGGCGAAACCAGCAGCACTTCTGAGTTGAAAAGCTTACTCAAACAAGAAAAGAATGAGACCGTTCGCGATGCGTGGATGCGATCGCTCGAAAAACTCGGCGCATCTGTGGACGAATTTCTCGATCTCGACAACTTGCTAAACCAAGCGCAAGCTGGGCTGAAGAAAGGCATTCCCAGTGCGCTCGATTGGTTTCCGTGCGATCGTCTACCCGTAGTGCATTGGCAAGACTCTGGCGAGGTCATCGAGCCACAAATCATCATCTGGTTTGTTGTCCAAACTCACAAACAAAAAAATGCCGAACCCAGCCCCATGTTGCGTCGCTATCTGTCTTATGCAAAAAAGAGCGATTGTGCCGCACTCGGACAGTTCATTTTAGAGACCTGGATTGGGCAAGATACTCTGCCGATGTATACCCACGAGCAAGCCGCAGCACTGGCCAAACCCAGCGCCGATCAAGTATGGCAACAGACCCAAAAATTCTTGAAAGACACACCCGAAACAGAAGCAGAAATTTTTCAGAAACACTACGACGATTACAAAAAACAATTCGCCAACTCTGGGAGATCATGCACGCCAGAAGACGAGAAACATTGGCGAGAATGGGCTAGAAGTAATGCAGCTTACACACTCAAGCAGCGACAAGAAGCAGAAGCTGAAACCTATGAGTTAGCATATCGACGAATTTTAGGAGGATACTTATCGCAAATCAGAGGCACGGCCAGCCAAGATAAGGGAGTTTTGGCGATCGCGGCAGCCTGTTGTGATTCTGCTGCCGTTCCTGTCATTGGTGGCTATCTGAAAACCTACTACGGAATGCGCCTGGCCCAATGCCTCGCCCTGCTGCAAGTCTTGGGCTGGATCGAAGACTTCAGCGCCATTCAGTTGTTATTATCTGTTTCCAATCGATTTCGCACCAAAAAGATCCAGGAAGAAGCCGGAAATTTGGTAAATCAAATTGCAGAGCGCAATGGCTGGACACGCGATCAATTAGGCGATCGCACCATTCCCTGGTGTGGATTTAGCGATCGAGATCAAATGATTCTAGACTACGGCGATCGACAAATCACCGCTCGTTTAGACAACACGTTTAATTTTATTCTCAACGATGAAACGGGTAAAGTCATCAAAACTTTACCCAACGCTAGAAAGAACGACGACGACGAACTCGTGAAACTAGCAAAAAAACAGTTTAGTGATAGCAAAAAGCAACTCAAACAGGTACTCGAATTGCAAAAAGAGCGATTGTATGAGGCAATGTGTACCCAACGCACCTGGGATTCTCAAGACTGGGAGTCCTTTCTACATCAGCATCCGATCGTCAGTCGCTATTGCCAAAGACTCGTGTGGATCGCGTTTGAAAACTCACAAATCATTACCACATTTCGCCCCTTAGAAGACGGCACACTGACCGACGCAGTAGATAACGCAGTGACGATCGCCCCCGGTGCTCAAATCGGACTTGCCCACGGCAGTTTATTGTCAGAATCAGCCCGTCAAGCCTGGCAAACGCACTTTGCCGACTATGAGGTGTCGCCTGTCTTTGACCAACTCAGCAAGGGGCTATACGCCCTCTCTGCAAAGCAGCAAGACGAGGTAGAACTGGAAGACTTTGAAGGACACATGCTCGAAACCTTTGCACTGCGGGGCAAAGTAACAAAGCTCGGTTATGTCCGCGGGCAAACCGAAGATGCAGGCTGGTTTTATGACTACAACAAGACCTTTTCTGGGCTGGGGCTGCGCGCCACGATCGGCTTTACTGGAAACTACCTCCCTGAAGAAAATCGCACCGTGGCGCTGACTCGCATTTCCTTCTCAAAACTAACAGAGAGCAACACACACCACTATTACCAAGATTTGCGCCTTCCCCTTAAAGACGTGCCGCTGGTGTTACTCAGCGAAGTCTACGAAGATATGCGAAGTTTATCTTCGTTAGGCAGTGGCTATGACCCTGACTGGGAGAAGACAAGTGGGTACTAAATTCGCAGAAATTCATAGTAAAATTGTACTAAACAGGAATCATCATGACCCCAGCAAAGACCCTGCGAGAGCCTGCTGAAATTCGCTATGCCGAGGAACTTAGCGCCCTAGCTGCGATCGACGAAGCGCCCAAGCCTTCTGGCTGGAATCTCTCTCCCAGAGCGGTTCGCACCTTTATTTTAGGCTCAGACGGCAAGACGTTAGGCTCTAAGTCAAAGAAGAAAACCGGAACCGTAATTAGCCAAAAATTCTATGGAGATGATGCGTTAATTGATCGAGCCATTATCACTCTAGCAGGCAACCGAGGACTGATGTTAGTGGGAGAACCAGGAACCGCAAAGTCAATGCTATCAGAATTGCTAGCAGCAGCTATTTCTGGAAACTCAAAGAATACAATTCAAGGAACTGCGGGAACGACTGAAGATCAGATAAAATACTCTTGGAATTATGCTTTATTGCTGTCTCAAGGAGCAAGTTTGCAAGCGCTGGTGGCATCTCCAATATTTACAGCAATGAAAGATGGGAAACTGGTGCGATTTGAAGAAATTACACGCTGCCCACCAGAGATTCAAGATGCTTTGGTGAGCATTCTCTCAGACAAAGTATTACACATTCCAGAATTAGGAGATGAAACGGGAACTGTGTTTGCCCAAAAAGGCTTTAACGTAATTGCCACAGCAAATTTACGTGATCGTGGCGTTCATGAGATGTCAAGTGCATTAAAGCGACGATTCAATTTTGAAACAGTTGAACCCATCCGCAATAAAACACTAGAACTACAACTAGTGATGGCACAAACACAAGCGTTATTAACCGATGCAGAAGCAACCATAGAGCTTGATATGAACGTGATTGACTTACTCGTGACTACCTTTCACGATCTGCGCGAGGGGCGCACTGAAGAGGGAACGATCGTAGAGAAACCTTCTACTGTCATGTCTACGGCCGAAGCAGTATCCGTGGGGGTTTCAGCAGGGCTAGATGCTCGTTATTTTGGCAACAGCGTGGTTGAAAGTGAGCATATTGTCCGCAATTTAGTCGGAACAGTTCTCAAAGATAACCCTGAAGATGCAAAAAAACTCAAGCACTATTTTGATGTAGTGGTGAAGTCTCGCGCTCGGACAAAGCCAGAATGGGAAGCGTTTTATCACGCCAGAAAGTGGTTGAAGTAACGGGGTTGAAGTAATAGCGGGGCGAGGGGTTTAACGATGCGTCATTCGACTGAAATACAAACACTCTTACAGGCACTACTGCGATCGAGCGAACAAGAAAAGATTATCTACTTTCCCATCCGTCATCACAGCCCAGCTTGTGCCTGGCATATTCAACAACTGATTCGCGCTGAGAAACCTGCGGCAGTGTTGATCGAAGGGCCGTCAGACATAACCGAACTAATCCCGTTTATTCTTCATGCAAAAACTCGCGCTCCTTTTGCGGTTTATACAACTTACATTCCAGCAAAAGTCGCCGACGAGACCTTACGCAGCGATCCCCATCGATTTGCTGGCTATTACCCTTTTTGCGACTATTCACCCGAACTGGTTGCCCTCCGGGAAGGTGCAAAGGTCAAGGCTAATCTACAGTTTATTGATCTGACGTTCACTGATCAGGCCCGTGAATCTGAAACGAACTCGCAGATTCGAGACTTACAACAGGAAAGCTATTTACAACGCAGCAAATATATATCTTTACTGATAAAGAAGTCAGGATGTAGAAACCACGATGAACTCTGGGATCACTTATTTGAGTCAAGTTTTTTAACACTAGAAACTACACAATTTATCCACAATGTTGCAGCTTATTGCTACATGGCGCGACAGGATTCACCCACAAAGCTTTTGCAATCGGACGGCACGATCGCTCGTGAAACTGCAATGGCAATGGCAATTCAGGCAGCACGATCGCAAATCACTGGCAAAATTCTGGTCGTCACAGGTGGGTTTCACACTGTTGCTTTACCATCAATGGTTCAGCAGTCACTAAAAGAACCCACTCGACCCAAAAAAAACCCACTAGAAGAATCACAAACTGTTTTAATGCGATACAGCTTTGAACAGTTAGATGCAATCAACGGCTACGCAGCAGGAATGCCAGCACCTGAATATTATCAACGCATCTGGCAATCTATTCAAACCTACAATTCTCAGTCAGACCATCCTTTTCTGACCGTCACTAATGAATGGCTGGTAGACATCAGCGCACAAACACGATCGCACCGGCATATGAGCGGACTCTCCACGGCGGACGCGATCGCTGCGCTGGAGCAATCGCGACGATTGGCACAATTTCGCGGGCATCCCGCTCCACTGAGGGAGGATTTGCTGGATGGTGTGCGGAGTTGCTTTGTCAAAGGGGCGATGGATGCGGATGGTCTGCTGGTGATGGAGTTTGTGGCGGGGCTGCTGAGAGGCGATCGGATTGGAGATTTGCCTGTGGATGTCGGTGTACCGCCGATCGTGGATGATTTTCGCAAGCAAGCGACGCGCTTTAGGTTGCAAATTCAAACCTCGATCGCCAAGTCTGTCACCCTGGATTTGTACCGCAAAGCAAATCACCGTCGCATTAGCAGATTTCTGCACAGGCTCCAATTTCTCAGCATCCCCTTTGGGAGTGTGATCACAGGGCCTGATTTCGTCAAAGGACGAGGACTCGATCGCATTCAAGAAATCTGGGAATATCGATGGACTCCTCAGACGGAGAGCGTTTTGATTGAGCGATCGCTCTACGGTTCAACGATCGAGGAAGCAGCAATTCATCAGATTCAGACAGAAATTGACCATCTGGAAGAACACGGCAAAGGACGATCAGCAACAGAAGCGATCGCAATGGTGATTCAAGCCTGTTGCATGGGAATGCAGCATCATGCACAATATATTTTGACACTCATTGCAAATCAAATTAGTGAAGACTCTGCATTCGATTCCTTAATTGCTGCAATGAATCAGTTAGTTCTACTTTGGCAATCACGAGAACCATTAGAAGCACAAACACTTGAAACAATACCAGAGTTGATTTTAATGTTGTATCAACGATCGTGCTATCTCATTCCTGATTTAGTCAATAGCCCAATTGAGGCAGCAAATGCTATATTAGATGGCTTCTGCACCGTGCGAGAACTAGTGCAAACCCAAGCACAGCTTGACTCAGAGCTATTTTTATCGGCACTGGCTAATCTGTCGAATGCAGCCAGCAGCAATCCAGTCATTAGTGGCGGAGCAGCGGGGATTTTATATACTAGTGGATCGCTCGATCGTCCCCAGGTAATCGCCCTTGCGATCGGCTATCTCAACAGCAGCCAGGTGAGGGTTGGGGCAGAATTTTTGCGCGGGCTGCTGCGAACCTGCCGAGAGATTGCTTGGAATGTTTCTGAACTATTGGTCGCGATCGATGAGCAACTTTCTACCTGGGACGAAGCATCGTTTCTAGGAATCTTACCCGAATTGCGGTTAGCATTTGCAGAGTTTACACCCCAAGAAACTGACAAAATTGCTGAGGCCGTGCAAATTTGCATGGCGAAACCGATTTGGGCAACCTTAATCACACTCAGCTAACAGAAAATGATTTACAACATGGGTTATGGCTCAATCAACAGTTAGTGAAATGTCTAGAAGCAGATGCACTACAAAGCTGGTTAATCGCTACAGAAGGTGAATCATGAACGCTAAACAAACAAAATTAATTCGCTGGCGACACATTCTAGGACGCTTCTCAGAAAATAAGCTGCAATGCCAAATATCTGCGGAAGATTTACGTCGAGAGGCAGCCTTAGATTATCTTTATGGCAAAGAATATCAGGGGCGAGGAGTTCGGGGAGAACACAATACTGATAAAAATCCGGGTAGCCTTGATCCAAGTCAGTTAACAGTTCCCACATGGATTCATGAAATACAAGAATTGTTTCCGAAAGAAACAGTCGAAGTGATCGAAAAACACGCGATCGATCGCTATCATCTCACGGAGCTAGTCACCGATCCAAAGGTTTTAGAAACGCTGGAACCCAGCCAGGACTTACTAAAAATGGTATTGACCTTTCGAGGCAGAATGCAGGGTGAAGTTCTAAATGTAGCACGACGAATTGTAAGAGAAGTAGTTGAGGAGATTAAGCAAAAACTCGAAAAAGACATTCGGCGCACCCTATTAGGAAAGCTAAATCCCTTTCAGCAAAGCCCCCTAAAAATTGCTCAGAATTTAGACTGGCGAGGGACGTTACGGCAAAACTTAAAAAATTACGATCCTGAGACTCAGCAGCTAGTGATTGAGAAAGTTCGTTTTTTCTCGCGGGTAGAGCGACAACTGCCCTGGCAGGTGATTCTCTGCGTCGATGAGAGCGGCAGCATGGCGGATTCAGTGATTCATAGCGCTGTCATGGCGGGAATTTTGACGAGTTTGCCAGCGCTCAAAGTCAATCTGGTCATCTTCGACACAGCGGTGGTAGATTTGTCTGATCGGGCGGACGATCCGATCGAGGTATTGATGAGTGTGCAGTTGGGCGGCGGAACTGACATTGGCAAGGCGTTAACCTATTGTGAACAGTTGGTTCAAGATCCCAATCGCACCGTTTTGGTATTGGTGAGCGACTTTGCAGAAGGAGCATCTCCTAACAAATTGATCACTAGCTGTCGTCGGCTCAAAGAGTCTGGGGTCAAGCTTTTGGGGTTGGCTTCTTTAGATAATGAAGCAAATTCTTACTACGATAAGCAAATGGCAGCACGATTAGCCGCGAATGGGATGGATATTGCTGCACTCACGCCTAAGCAATTAGCAGAATGGTTAGTCAAGGTCATGCGATAGTTATAGAATTTATACCTGATTTATACCTGATTTATACCTAAAAATTTATGCTTAATAAACTTCAAAAACAATCTCATTGCTTTGATGATGCAAGGCTGGAAGCGATCTCGAATAAAGGTTTAGTTAGACGAGCCAAAAAAGATTTTGAACAGGGTGAACAACCAGAAATTGTATCGGATACGGATATATGTTTAACGCTAAAAGTCACGGGTGAAGAAGTTATAATTACAGGTCAAGGATTCGCAAAGGCAAGGTGTAGCTGTCCATCGGTAGATATTTGTCGGCATATTTTAATCACAGGGCTTTGGCTACGATCGATTACTTCAGTTACTCAGTCTGACGTAGATTCTACAGTAAATTTATTGTCCCCTCACTATTTATTAGAACAAACCCTGGAACACCTTATAAAATGGGCTGGAAAACGAACCACACAGGCAGGAATTGAATTATTTCATCAAGCTGAAGATGCTCAGATAGCTGATTTAGAAACGATTACAGTTCAGTTTCCTAGCTTAAATGTGACCAGTCGTTTTTTTCCAAACAGTTCACTCGAATTGAGTCTCTGTAATTGCAAAGCCCGTCAGGTTTGTCTGCATCAAGTTGCCGCCGTTTTACTTTACCAAAAAGCCCACGATCGTTTAATTACCCTCCCCGAATCAACTCATCAAGCCAATGAAGCGCCAAAAAATCGCTCTGAAGTTTTGTACACCGTAAAACAATTGCTGACCGAAATGGTGGCGATCGGTATCTGTCACCTATCCGACGCGATGAGACAACGCTGCGTTACTCTATCGGTTTCGGCAACGGGTGTGAACTTACCGCGACTGTCACGATCGCTTCGCCATCTCGCTGAAGATCTGCGACTCAGCCTCGATCGAGATGCAAAGTCTGATCCCAGTCGCTTGTTGCTGACAATGGCGCAAATCTATGCGCTGTGCTCTGCCCTAGAAAGTAGCCCCCGACAGGATTTGGTGGGTTGGCATCGGACTGAATATGAAGAAGTAGGCAACCTAGAACTTGCAGGAGTGGGAGCTTACCATTGGCAAACTCAATCGGGCTACGCCGGAATCACCGTTTTATTGTGGGATGTGCAAGCTCGACGCTGGTGCAGTTGGTCAGACAGTCGCCCCCGCTTCAAAGGGGCAGGATTTTCGCCCCACGCTCGATATACGCAACCCATGCCCTGGGCGGGATTGCAAAGCCCCAAACAAGCCTCCCAGAGCCACTTTCGGCTCATGTCAGCCAAGCGAAACTACCAGGGCCGTCTGTCTTCGAGCGATCGCACCTCCGCCGTTGTCACCCATACAGTTCGGCCCAGCGATCTGAATTTTGAGGATTGCTTTCAAGATTGGAAAGCGCTTTCTGAGTATGCGATCGCTCACCAAACTTGGGGGCTGCGGGAAAGAGAACCACTCAAGGAAATTGTTGTCGTGCGTCCAAATCGGTGGGGCGATCGGCGATTCGATGCGATTACTCAGACTTTCTATTGGGTGATTTTAGACAGCGAGGAGCGAGAAATCTTGTTGCAGGTTCCCTTTCGTGAGGTCGATCGTCAAAGCATCCAAGTTTTAGAACAATTAAATCCTAACGAACCAAAGGTTTGGGGAATAGTCGCCCAAATTCAACTCACAAAAACAGGGTTGCACCTCTATCCAATTTCGCTGCTGTGCGAATCAGAAAATAGTAGTGTTGTGAATCTAAGCTTTAGCAGTTCAGTACAAAAATTTGAAGCACTAAAATCTACAGAGATTTCTTCTGAGATGAGTACTCAAGCTGATACGTCAGATCCAGTGCCAGATTTAGAAGAAGAATGGGCAGAAAACCAGCTTGAGTCAGCAGAAAAAACATCTCCATCATTAGCTTTAGACCTGCAAATTAATCAGCTTATTACCGAGTTAGAGAGCATTGCCGAACAAGGAACACAAACAAGCAATAAATCGTGGATGAAACGCTGGCAGCTAATCACGCAGAAATTTGAGGCAATGGGAATGAGCACGATCGTTCCTCTGCTCAAGTCCGGTTTGCAAATCAGGCGGCCCGTTGTTATCCTACAATTGCGCTACCTGTGTCAGCTTCTCAGCAAAGCCTCTAACTTCTCGCTCTGAGAGCATTTGAGGATGTTATAGCAACGCCTGTTGCTCTTGAACAAATGCTGAAGGTTGGCTCAACTGCCAGGTCTGATCAGGGGAAAGTTTCAGCACAAGCTGATGGTAATTTGCCAGCGTCAGACGATGCCCTACACTCAAAAAAGTTAGCCCGATTTTCTGCAAATGTTGATATAACTGTTCCTCATTTTTGAGATCTAACGCACTGGTTGCTTCATCTAAAATTGCGTAGTTTGGCTTGTTGAGTAGCAGCCGCGCAAACGTGAGCCGTTGTTGCTCACCCAAAGATAAAACATCTGACCAATCTTGCTGCACATCAAAGCCACCAAACCGTTCAGATAAGTCAGTCAAATTAACCTGCTCTAGCACTTGTTTTAGGTGCGAATCTTCAGCTTCAAGGTGCGTGTTGGGGTAGAGAAGTTGGTCGCGAAGTGTGCCCAAAACCATGTACGGTCGCTGGGGCAAAAAGAGAATTTGGTCAGATTGGGGACGGACGATCGTTCCTTCTCCAGAGTTCCACAATCCCGCGATCGCTCTCAACAGCGAACTTTTGCCACAACCGCTCGACCCCACAACCAGCACCCCTTGCCCCGTAGGTAGCTCAATCGATAAGTTATCAATCAACGTGCGTTGGCGATTGGGGGTCTTGAGGGTGAGATGCTCAATCGCGAGGCGATCGGCTGCCACGGTTTGAATGGTCGTCTGCTCGGTCGCCTTGGGGGTCTGCTCTTGTTCAAGAAATTCTGCAAAGGTATATAGGCGGTTAATTCCGGCTCCAAAGGTGGTCAACGCCTGGAAACGAGCCACCACCAAGTTTAGCGAGAAAAACACGCGAATGAAAGCGCCCTGGGCTTCTGTCACTTTGCCCACTTCCATTTCACCTGCAAAAATCGCCGGAGCGACCACCAGCGCAGGCAAAATAAACGGAATAAACTCGTAAGCATTCGTCAAAACGTTTAAGTTCAATTCCCAAATCAGCAGCCGTTTGACATTTTCAAAAACTTCTGAAAAGCGCTGCTGGACTCGATTTAACTCTTGTTCTTCCCCTCGGTAGAATGCGATCGCTTCAGCATTTTCACGAATTCTGACTAAGCTAAATCGAAAGTCGGCTTCTTTTTTAAGCTGCTCAAAATTCAATCTTACCAACGGTTTGCCGAACACTACAGTTGTCACCAGTGTACCGACAACAGCATAAAGTACCAAAAAAACTACAAGCGGTTTAGAAATACCTAAAAGAACACCGCTAAACGCGATCACCGATAGAATTGATTCCACTAAAGCCAACAAAAACGTCAACGATTCTTGAGTAAAACTGCGAACGTCTTCGGCAATTCGTTGATCAGGGTTATCAATCTGTAAATCTGAGCCATTGAGATGGTAGTAAGCACGATCGCTGAAATAGTTCGTGACAAATCGATCGGTGAGCCAACGTCGCCACTGCAAACTGAGACGATCTCGCAGATAGCGATATCCCGCCAGCAGAGGCGCATAGAGGACTAGCACACCAATGAACACAACCACCGTTTGCCAAAATCGGTCTTCATCTCGTGCTGAGAGCGCCGAAATAAGAACGCCTCGCTTGTTGTTGAGTACGACACTTAGCCCGGTGTAGGCCAACAAAAACAATACCACTCCCAACAACAGCCCTCTCGCTTGCCACTTTTCATCACTGAACCAGTAAGATTTGGCGATCGTCCAAAATTGCTGAAATACCTTTAAATTCAATCGATCCATCGGTTTATTTTTCCTGCCCTTTGGTGTTTTGAAGTCGCTCAATTTGCGATCGCTTCCCTAAACATACCGTAGAGCCATTGCAAGACACATCAATCTCTGGCGTTGCTGAATAAAAGTGGGGCGCGATCGTACTCAGAGGGTCTTAAGCACGCCCTAGGGTGAGGGCAAATCTGACGGTTCATCCCTAGATTCTGCAACGCCCAATCTCTAACCGAAGAATGAGCGGTTAGTCATATGCCACCAGCCAGGTTTCGACTCCGCTCAATCCGATTCACGGGTGTTTTATTTTCAGGCAAGCCCTTACAACATTCGCGATTTGGCAGCAATTACAATTTGGGCACAGGCTTTTGCATCAGAAAGCGCATGATGATGCTGGAGATCAATACCCAAATATTGACAAACATTGGGAAGCTTCGTCGGGTGGATCTGCCAGGTTTGGCGGGCAAGTTGCACCGTGCAGACAAACCTATGGGGAGGGCGAACAATACCATATACATCGCAACAGGCATAGAGAACGCCGCGATCGAAGGATGCATTATGAGCCGCGATAAATTCAGTATCTTGAATCACGGGTTGAATGGTGTCCCACAATTCTCCAAAGGTCGGCTGATCGGCCACATCGCCCCAGGTGATGCCATGAATATCTGTAAACTGAAACGATCGACGAGGAGGGCGAATCAGCGCATGAAGAGATTGAACAATCAGATTGTTCTCAACTCGAACTAACCCGATCGAGCAAGCACTGTCGCGTCGATAGTCGGCAGTTTCAAAGTCTAATGATACAAAAGAATGCATAGCAAGGCTTGGGGGTAAATCTTCAAGAGCACAAACTTCTTTCTACTTGCTAGTTAGAACTCGCCAGGCAATAAAGGCGGCAAAGCTCAGATAGCCAACCACTGTCACCCACTCTTGCCAATCAGCAGGAAGCATTAACTCGTTATTCATGAATAATAGGCTGCTTTTCGACTCTTTAGACAACAGTGTTATCAGTTGCCATTTTAATAGAGTGGCGGCTCATTTTATATCAATTTAAATGAATTCGTGCGATCGAGACTGCTTCAGCCCCTTCTTGCCGTCAGGTTTCTAGCAGAACACGATGCTAGCTTGGATATCTTCCCCGTGGGAGCACAGCCGTCTCATGTTCCCTTGAATTTACGCAGGTTATTAGATCTACGATCGTGAGCAAATTTTGAAATTGTTTTTCTCGGTGGAGATCCAATCAGCGCGATTGCGCGTAACCCTGGATAGCAAGTTTTCTCGATGCAAATTCTCATCCAGTGAGAACACTAACGCAAATGGGATTGCTTCAACATAATTTACACTTTGGAGACTACTAAAATGGTAGCCTTGACAAGTTTTATTGCTCGTTTGATCGGGTCGATCGCGGTGCTTTTGTGCCTGCTGATCGGCTGGGGAATCACTCAGCCCTCAGCCCTCGCTTCTAGCCACCGAGAAGCCCCGCTCATTGCGGGTGATCCCCTCGCTGACAATACAGATGTCTACGCCTTCCGCAGCTACGAACCAGGGCGAGAAGGCAATGTTACCTTACTCTGGAACCATATCCCCCTCGAACCTGTTTCAGGTGGGCCACAGTTCTATCCCTTTGGGGACGATATTCTCTACGATATTCATGTCAACAACACAGGCGATGGAGGCGACGACATTACCTATCGCTTTAAGTTTCAGACAGAATTTGTTAATAAAGACAGCGTTCTGGGGATGGTTGCGCCCAACCAAGATGGAGTGGTTAGTTCTAATGATGACCCCGACTATAACCAACGCCAACGCTATACGGTGACTGAGATTCGCCGAGGCATCATGGGCTTAGGGCAACGGCGTAAAGTGTTAGGTAAAGGTCTGCTCGTGCCCCCCAGCAACATTGGCAGTCGGGCGACACCCAACTACGAAAACCTTGCGGCTCAGGCAGTATATACCCTAAAAAATGGATATCGCGTATTTGCTGGGCAACGATCGGAAGGATTTTATGTTGATCTGGGCGGCGTGTTTGATGTATTAAACTTTCGATCGATCTCCGACACAGGGGGCAGAAATACAACTGGAAAGTTTAGCGTCAATACACTAGCGATCGAAGTGCCGATCAAAGATTTGACTCGAAATCGCAGGCAGGCGACTGATTCGACTGATCCCAATGCCGTGATTGGCATCTACTCAACAGCGAGTCGGTGTGCTACCAAGATTTCAGCGACGGGCAATTGTTCAAAGCCGGTGCAGGTGTCTCGGTTGGGCAGTCCGTTGGTCAATGAAGTGGTGATTCCATTGGGTCTAAAGGATAAGTTTAATGCAACTGATCCTAAAGATGATGCTCAGTTTGCCAGATTTGTGGTTGATCCACAGTTGCCAAAACTAATTCAATCAGTGTTTGGCATTAATATTCCACCTGCGCCTCGCAATGATTTAGTGGCCATTTTTGCAACCGGAATTCCTACCAATTCTGTGCCGGGTGCACCTCAGTTTACGACGTTCTTATCCGACGGCAAACCCCACGAACTGCTGCGATTGAATACCGCGATCGCTCCTACTCCCTATGGGCGGCAGAATCGTTTGGGCTTGCTGGGTGGCGATTTGGCGGGCTTTCCAAACGGGCGGCGTGTGATCGATGATGTCGTGGATATTGAACTGCGAGCCGTCGCTGGAGGAACGCCTTTTACACCTGCGACGAATGTTGCTCCAAACAATACATTGGGCGACGGTGTAGACAAGCCTAGTGTGCCATTTCTCGATCGCTTCCCCTATCTTGGTACGCCAATTTCTGGCAACCCGCCCCCTCAGCCAAGAACTTAGGTTGAGTTGAATTGAAGATCATCTTGCTGGAGAAGAGGACTATGACTTGGCAAAAAGCTTTATGGTGGCTAGGCAGTGTGATTGCACTGGGCAGTTTACTTTTGAGTTTAGATGGTCGATCGAGTCTTGCCGCTTCTCCAGCAAGTGCTTCGCAAACGTTAGCCGATCGACGTTTACACATAGCTCAAACCCTGGTGCACTATTTACCTAATTCGGCAGAGGTTATAACCAGTTGGCTTCTGCCTATTTGCTCAAAAGTCGAGAGACGGGTGATTTTAGCAATATAGTCAAGGCTGAGTCGGCACTAGATCAGTCTTTGCACCTTGAACCTGACAATCAATTTGACAATCAATTTGGCAATCAATCTGGCAATGGCGAAGCGCTCAAACTTCAATTGATTTTGTTGCTCACCGAGCACCGTTTTCGGGAGGGGTTAGATCTTGCAGAACAGTTGCAGTCTCGGTTTCCCAATGATTCTCAAATTGAGACTGCCCTGATCGATGCACATGTTGAACTGGGAAATTATCAGGCGGCGATCGCGACGGCTGACGCTTTGATTTCGTCTTGTCCGAGTGCTCCAGTTTATGCTCGACGGTCTTATTTACGATCGCTACACGGCAACTCGTCAGCAGCGATCGCAGACATGCAGAAAGCGATTAAAACTGCAAACCCTCGTGATCACGAAGGGCTAGCCTGGTATAACGTTCATCTGGGTATTGAGCTTTTGAATGCAGGACATTGGGCAGCCGGAGAGCAAGCCATCGACCAGGCACTAGAGGTGTTTCCCAACTATCCGATCGCGCTGTCGGCAAAGGCTCGTGCCCGTCTCAGCGATCAAGATTGGCAACAGGCAGTTCACTATTATCAGCGATCGCAAATGCAAATGCCCCTACCGGATACGGCAATGGCGCTGGGTGATTTACATAAGCATTTGGGCGATCGAGATGCGGCTGAAAGGCAATATGATCTGGTTGATTTTTTGGTGCGATCGGGTGGGGAACCATTTGAAAAAGCATATGCCCATCAACTTGTATTATTTTGGGCAGATCAAGAGCAGCATTTAGATCAGGCTTTAAATTTAATTGAACAGGAAAAGATGACTCGATCGGACATCTACACCTACGATGCTTTAGCCTGGTGTTTGTTCAAGTTGGGGCGACGATCGCAGGCGAAGGAAGCGATCGATCAAGCCCTCCAATTACACACCCTTGATGCACGAATTTATTACCATGCAGGGCAGATTTATCACAGCCAAGGCGAAGACAAAAAGGCAATTCAGTTCCTCAAGCAAGCACTCAAGATCAATCCAGTGTTTCACCCCCTACAGGCTGATCTGGCTCGTCAAGTGTTGGCAAGTCTAGGAGAACAATTAGATTTTTGAGGGTCCTATCAATTTATGTTACTTGCAATTGGCAAATGCATATTTCATAAGCTTTTCAAGCTTCTATCTGTAGCAATAATTTAGAGGCCTGAGATCTAACAGACAATCCAAACTAAATGTACTTTTTCATTGACCACAACAGGAAGACTATGTACAAACCTGGATACAAACCTGGATACAAATTTACATACAAATCTGCGTTGCTTCTCAGATTTCGGATGCTAATTATTTCATTGATCATTTTGAGTGGAATGTTTGGTTTTGCGGGTGGAGCGACGGCTCATCCTTTGGGGAATTTTACAATCAATCATTTCTCTCAACTCACGATCGATTCTCAGCAAGTGACTGTTCAATCTGTGGTAGATATGGCCGAGATTCCGGCGTTTCAGGCATTGCAAAGTGCTGATATTGATCACAACAAATCTACGTCTGAGATAGAACTCAAGACATATTTAGAACAAATTGCCCCTCAATATGCCAAAGATCTATCCCTGGAGATCGATCAACGCCCTATTCCATTACGGCTGAATACTAAAACAATCAGTCTTCCCCCCGGTGCAGGAGGATTGCCCACTCTGCGAATGGAATGGGAAATGACGGGCGCAATGCCTGATCTAAATGCTGCAAAACCTCACCGACTGAAATTTGAAGATCGCAACGATCCCACTCGCATCGGTTGGCGAGAAATTGTAATTAATCCAAACTCTCATCTCCAGGTGTTTAATAGTTCTGTCTACAGCAATTCTTTGACCAATGCCCTGAGAAACTATCCCCAGGATTTGCTCACAACACCTTTGCAAGAAGCGATCGCCGATCTTTCGTTTACTGCGGGTGAAGTTCCTGCGGATGCAATGCCCCTCGTCACTCGCCAGGGAGACACCCTCGATCGTCCACAAACCATTCTGGCGCAACTGAAGAACACGATCGCACCTCCTAGCTATCAACGTTTGCCGCTCATGCCCGATATTGATTGGAATTCTGCAAAGGGAATGTGGGTCGCGATCGCAGGAGCGTTTGTCTGGGGAGCGATGCATTCTCTGTCGCCTGGGCACGGCAAAACCCTGGTCGGAGCTTACCTGATCGGCACACGAGCCACCACTCAACATGCGTTCTTTCTAGCATTGACGACAACGATCACCCATACGATCGGAGTTTTTGCCCTGGGATTGATCACCCTATTTGCGGCTGAGTATATTTTGCCTGAGCAGCTTTATCCGTGGTTGAGTTTAATTTCTGGAATGACTGTTGTTGCCGTTGGGTTTAATCTATTTGCTCAGCGTTTAAGAACCCTTCAGATCAATAGTTCTGAGCCTAATCATGAGCATTTTCATGGTCATCACCATCATCATGACTTGCAGCCTGCAAATTTATCTCATTCTCATGAGCATTCAGAAAATAATTCTTTCCACAGTCACGTCTCTAGCCATTCTCATGGTCACCATCATGATCATTCTCACGATCCTCTTCATCAGCATTCTCACAAAGGTGCTATTCACGATCGCAGTGTGATCCGCTTTCATTCCCACGAGCAGAGTCACTCCCATTTACCACCTGGCGCAGATGGTTCACCCGTCACCTGGCGCAACCTTTTGGCCCTAGGAATCTCAGGCGGACTGATGCCCTGCCCAGCAGCTTTAGTATTGCTATTGGGATCGATCGCTCTCGGCAAAGTCACCTTCGGATTGCAACTGGTATTTGCCTTTAGCTTGGGACTAGCGGGCGTGCTCACAGGGTTAGGGTTGCTGCTCATACACGCCAAACAATTGTTTAGAGACCGTCTCGTCTCACCGAAGTTGATGTATCGCTTACCCGCAATCGGGGCCTTGTGCATGGCGATCGCAGGGCTGGGCATTTCCACAAAAGCACTGTTAGAAATCGGAGGAATTTTATGATTTATCCCTTGATTCAACCCTTGTTTGTGTCTCAGGTTCCCGATGCAATTTGCTTTGTGCAACTTAAGAACGATCGAGTCCGAGATCTCACCCATCTCTGCGGCAAAAGCAGCCCGCTCAACCCGATCGCCACCGAGGCAAACACAGACGACGCATCGGCAGCCCTTACCCCCACCCAAACCCTACAACCCAACAATCAATTTCTCAACAATTTAGACCCCCAAAGCGAAACAGATGACGAGCCATAGGCAACCCATCCTGCAAAGCGATCGCTACCTCCAGTTTTTCCAGTTCTGATTCAAAATCGATGTATTTGGAAACGCCGTTTGGTTGCCGTTCGCATTCAATCTTTTTTGCAAGGCTTCTAAATTAGCGTTCGCTCTGGGCATATTTTCGACTAGCTGATATGGCATCATTCCCATTTCTAAGGAATATACCGCCGTGGTTCCAGCGGCAGCCCCAGCCGACCACTCGATCGCATGCACACGATACGCCGAAGCACTGACATGACTCATGGCCAGACTCTTACCCGTCACCAAAAGATTGTCGATTTTCGGCGGAATCATTGCCCGCAACGGAATCTGAAAAGGATAGGTTTCGTCTGCACCCTGGCGCTCTTTGGGGCGTTCTTGATTACCAGGACGCTCCGGCGGCGTTTCTACCATGCAGGGGTGAAAGTCTAAATTATAGTGACCAATGCCCACACTATCGGGGTAGATGTGCGATCGCGTTCTCAACGGCGCATTCTCTAAGGGAATCTGACCTCGCAAAACAGCGATCGTCTGCAACCCCGACAACGCTGTGATCAAGTGGCGATATGCTTCGGGTGGCAAATTTTCGGTGTAGTAGGGCGCTCTAAAGTTTTTGCGCGAAACGGAAATTTCATCCATCGAAAAGCCCGCCGGATAGCCGTAAGCATAGCGCCCAATCAGCCGCCGACCTTCGCGAATGTAAGGATACTTCGACAAGCCATGCACCGTTCCCATTGGCGAATCCAGCCCTTGCAGATAGCGAATATTTGGAAAAGATTTTTTAGGTAGCGACTTGGCATCCTTCTCGCCCGCCAGAAACCAATAGAAGAAACCTAATGCCTGTTCTTCGCCCCCCTGCAAAGCACTCACCCGAAACCCGCCCTGCCAGCCGCCCGGAGTCAATTGCCCCGTGGCGGCGAGTTGACTGCGCGAATAGAGATAATTATCCTCTGGGGTTCCCGGCCCATAATCATTTCCCCAGTTCCAATTCTGCATTGAAATATCGCCCGGCGAAATCGATCGACTCCCCGCCGTCGCCTGCCCACTAAAAATTCGCCGATAGGTAAACACCAATTCAGGATTCTTTGCATACTCCGCAGCATTAAAACTATAGGCATTGGCATAGCGTGCATAAAACGCTGGCGGAACGCCCGTTTGGGGAGTAGCCGTTGACTCCATTGCAAAGGTATAGGTGAATGCCTGCGGGCAATAGGGATAATCTGTTTCGCTCGAAGAAGACGGATTGGTATGAGACAAAGCATCCACTCCCAATCGATGGGGCAGATCCGCCAGCCCCAACAACTCACCCGTTTCGGTCGCCTCAACCACAAACCATTTTCCCGATGCAGGCGGCACAAACCGAATAATCGTTTTCAGAAACAGCTTAGAATCTTCCTCGCTGTAGCTGTCGGCGATCGTCTGCGAAAGCGGGTATGTATTCAACGCAGGCGCACCGGGTGCAGGGCGATGGGCGATCGCTCGCACCGATCGAATTTGCTGCCCATTGCCCACAGTTTCAATTTGCAAATCTTTGACCACGGTGTTGGGAAAAAATCGCAGCGTTCCCTTCCCTTCTTTTGCGGCTTTAGCCAGCATCGATTCTAAAATTTCGTCGCCTTCTTTGGGCAGAAAACAGACTAAGCTCACCCAACAATTTCCAGGCGTTTTCTGATGGGAGTGACGATCGAGGAGTTGCTGGCGAAATTCTAAATATCCCTTAGGAAAATAGCGCAGATCTCGCTGAGTTTTTTTCTCATCTAGGGCGGAGGTTCCCTGGGCAGAGATTTGCCCGCCCACCCAGTCGGTAATCTCCGTCATACACACCGTGCGTCCCGCTTTCAATGCTTCATAAGCGGCTGCGGCCCCCGCTAGCCCACCACCAGCCACCATCAGATCGCAACTGACTTCTTGATCGACAGACCGCCCAAAAGCTGGCTTTGCGGCAGGAATTAGCAAGGTAGACAGGACCAGCCCAAACCCTAGAAAAATGAGGCGTTTCATAGTGAGAGTAAAGAAGAAAATGATCAGATCCCCGACTTTTTGGATGAGTCTCCAAAGCTTGCTGGCGCTTCTCCAGAAATCGGGGATCTGGAGAGCACGATCGGTCAGATAGTAAAGATAACGTGAATTCGATGCCGCTCAAAGTGCCCTCCTCCTCCCAGCCTCCTGCTCCTTGGCAGAGTGGTTTCATACACCAAACGGAAAAACTAGAAGACTGAGTTTTGGGTTGCCGCGATCGCAGGTTTAAGAAAGCGTCAACGAGAGAATCAGAGGCTCAAACGATTCCTTTCTTGTCAATAGATGGGTTCAATCGTTTACCCATGCCCTGTGAGTTGAGCGAAGTCGAAGCTCACACTGGGAAGCTAGTTGAGGGTTGAGCGCAGTCGAAACCCGCGCTTTTAGCGGGGGGAGTCCTTCAACAATCAGTGTGCCGATAAAACTTTACATAATTTTGAGCCAGCTTTTTGATTCCTTCATAAATCCCCAACCCTCTATGTAGTTTCCTCAATGATGACGCTCAAATCATTTGATTTCATTCTCTCCATGCCCTAATAATGGTGCAAGAGTTGATGCCCCCTACTGAAACGTGACTTGAATTGAGATAACTCGCCCCAACCTGTCTATTCGAGTTTTATACAATACTCCGACAAGCCACTACATGTGAGACTTGAGACGTACTCTCACGTAAGAACTATCCGAATTCAATGAAGTATCACCCTTTCATCGGAGTTGCCCTTCTAGGAGCCGCACTACTACTGAGTATTTCTAGTAGCTACGCCCAGAAGAATTTGCCCGTCCGCATCGATCGCTGGCTTTCGATACAGCGAGTTTCTGGCAATGTCAACTACCAGCGTCGCAGCGTCAGTCGATCGGCGAAGCTGGGCGATCGACTCGAAGCGATCGGCGATGGGGTTAGCACTGGCAGCAATTCTTCTGCTACTCTGCTCGTTGATACAGGAGTCGGCACGATCGACATTTTAGAGAAAACCAAGTTGTGGATTCAAACCCTAGAAGTCGCGTCTGACTATGGGCGCATCACTCGCCTACAAGTTCCCCAAGGGCAGGTGCGTCTCAAGCTACGTCGCTTTACCCATCGAGGGTCTCGCCTAGAAATTCAGACTCCTGCCGGATGGAGTGGTGTACGCGGCACAGAATTTGGCTTGGTGGTGCACCCCAATGGTAAAACCGGGTTGGCGACGCTTGAGGGGGCTGTCGTTTCTGAGGGGCAAGGGCAAACTGTCACAGTAAACGCTGGGTTCCAAAATTTCACGATTCCGGGTGAACCCCCCTCCGCCCCCGTACCATTGAGGAATGATTCCAGTTTGCAGTATGAGTTGCAGCAAGAAATCGATCGGGGGGTGCGTAAGATTCGTCTGGTGGGCCGGGTTGACCCTGTAAACACTGTTACCGTGGATGGAAAGCCCAAAACTACGGATCGCGATGGGCGATTTGATGCGTCGTACTTTGCCTCATCGCGCTTGAGGATTCAAGTCGTAGTGACTACCCCGCTAGGAAAAACAGAGTCTTATGATCTGGCGCTTCGGTAAGATAGGCTGGCGCATATTGCCAGGTGGGATGACAGCAGTGGGAATGGCTGTCTTGCTGAAGTTAGGCGCTTTGCAGCCCTTAGAAAATATCGCCTACAACGCTCTTTTTCGGCTGAGAGGAGAGGCTTCGTGGGACGATCGCCTGGTTTTGGTTGCAGTGGATGATGCCAGCATTCGGCGGTTGGGGCAGTTTCCCTGGTCGCGTCGCTATTATGCTCAAATGCTGGACGTGCTGAGCAAAGCAGAACCAAGCGTGGTGGCGATCGATCTGCTGTTTTCTGAATCCACGCCCGACGATGCCAGATTTGCCCAATCGATGACCCAATATGGTCGCGTTGTTTTGGGGCAAGCGTGGGACACGACAGGGTTGCCTTTGGTTCCGGTTCCGCCGTTGCGCGACGCGGCCCTATCGCTTGGGCACATTCATACCGAAGAAGATGCCGATCGCATGGTGCGTAAAGTTTTGCCGCAGATTCAGGGGGAGCCAGCGTTGGGAGTGGCGGCAATCGAAGGCTACTCGCTCGTTCAGTCGTTAATCAAGCAACCGGATCTCAACCGTCCGATGTGGCTCAACTGGGTCGGGTCGCCCCTGCGTCAATACTCCTTTGCGGACGTGATGCAGGGACAGATTCCTCAGCAAGCTTTTCGTAACAAAATTGTCTTAGTTGGGGTCACTGCAACGGGGATCGAGCCACGGCTCACTCCGTTTGATATTAATCCGACGACCAGTGGCGTTCATATTCAGGCGACGATCATCAACAATCTGCTGCAACAGAATGTTATTCATCCGATCGGGGAGGGTTGGGTGCTGTTGATTGTGCTGGTTCTCGGCCCAGGGTTTAGTCTGTTGATCAGTTCGCGATATACCGAAACGCAAGTCGCGATCGCGGCGGGGGGGAGCGTGGGTTGGGTTGGGTTGAGCCTGGCCTTGCTCAAGATAAGCTATCTGCTGCCCGTAGCATTGCCGCTGGGGTTGCTGGCAACGACAACTTTGGCAAGTGCGGTCGTGGAGCGATTGAGACTAAACGCCCTGCTTCAGCAGCAGGTCAAACAAATGTGGCAAACCTACGAGCCTGATCTGGTGCTGCGTCCCCTTGATACACCCGAACCGCTGCCTTCGGCGGGCATTGCTCCGTCGATGCAACGGGTGACGCAACTGGCGGCCCTTGCCGATCGCTTTGGGCGTTCTCAATCGACACAGGCGGCGATCGCTCGCAGTCTTTCGGTGGGGTTGGTGGCGGCCGATCGCGATGGGCTAGTGTGGTTTTGCAATCCGGTGGCGGCGGAGTGGCTACAAATACGGGTTGGGGGTCAGCTAGAGACACAGCTTACGCCGACCTGGTTGCCCTTGAGGGAGTGGCAGGAGATTCTGGCGGCACTTGAGGGGCAATGGCAATTGAATGGAACTGCGAAACCTCCACACTCTAGGGAACGAGAGGTCAATCGTGGCGATCGCTGGTTCTCGCTCAAGTTTGAGCCGCTTACGAATGACGGAGCGTCAAAAGCCCCTATTTCTACTTCTGAGCGGCGATCGTTGAATGGGTCGATTAGCGGTTTGCTGCTGTTGATCGAAGACATCACAAAGAGCAAGCAGTTTGAGGCGAACCTCGATCGACAAATTCACGAACTGCAACAGATGAGTCAACTCAAAGATGAATTCTTGAGTACGGTATCTCACGAGTTGAGAACACCATTGACGAATATGAAAATGGCGATTCAGTTATTAAAAATTTCTACAGCAGAACAACAGCGAGTTCATTACTTAAAGATATTAGAAAGTGAATGCAATCGTGAAGCAGAGTTGATCAATGATTTGTTAGATTTACAACGCTTGGAGGCAGGCGTGCAAATTACTCAGTCAGAAGTGATACGTCTGCAAGAATGGCTGCCACCCCTGATTGAGCCATTCTATAAACGGACGGAGGCCCGTCAGCAAACCCTGGCAGTTAAGGTAGCTCGTCAGCTTCCGAGTGTGGTTTCTGATCAGCCAAGTTTAGAGCGAATTGTGGCAGAGCTAGTCAACAATGCTTGCAAGTATACGCCGCCGAGTGGGGAGATTGTCGTTTCGGCGGAATGGACACCACCCCATGTGGAGTTGACGGTTCGCAATTCTGGAACTGAAATTCCTGAACATGAGCTATCTCGCATCTTTGAGCGATTCTATCGAGTGCCGCAGGCTGATCCCTGGAAGCAAGGGGGAACGGGGCTTGGCTTGGCACTTGTCAAGAAGCTGATCGATCGTTTGGGAGGAACGATCGCAGTGAAAAGCGGGGCGGGTTCGACAGCGTTTACAATTCAGTTGCCGTTGAGACGAGAAGAGTAGAAGGGCGAGATCTGGACGATCGCAGTGAGAACTTTGAGCTTGTGACTTTGTAATTTATGAAGACTTTGATAAATAGCTGCAAGAGATAAGTGTTTTTACTGAGATTTTCTCCACATTAAGTGTCTTAAGCTAAAGCTGATTGTGACGATCGTCAAGTATTTCTACAGAAGCTGAAAAACGATCCGGAAATTTGGCTCGACTGATTGAAAGATTTTTGGTCGAGAGGCATGAGTCCATTCGCAGAAGCTGTGCTGCGACGAGTCTAAGGTTGGGGTTTAGGTTTCGATGCCCATCGCTAAGGAAATAAATAATGGGGACAACGGCTCACACTGAGGTAAAACAAAGTACCAAAAGTGCAAAAACTGGAGAGGTAAACATGTCTAAGGCAATACTAAATCAAATTCTTCAAAATGAAATTTCTCGATTTTCAGAAATTCATGGCGTATCTACAGCCTCCCTCTCAGAATTTGCTCTGTTTGTTATTGATAACCACAAGAAGAAAGATCTAAAGCCCAAGCCAACAAAGGTTACAAAGAGCAAACCTCTAGCGTTATCTCAATTAAAAGAGGCTATCTATCAACACTTCAAGGTGCAAGGAACGACGGAGCTTAAAAAGTCAGGTGCTTTCCAAATGGCTACGAGCGGCATGGGGAAACTTGACTTTGCCAAGAAAGATGGATGGGAAAAGGTATACCGCAAGTGGATTGGTATTTTGCCAGATGAAGATAATGAAACTGGTTATGGCTGCATTAATGGTATCAACATCTTTAAATATGACTTGCCGTGGAGGGCATTTGGACTCGACCCAAAACTTGCTTCGACGGAAGAGGTGAAGTCTGCCTATCGAGAACTCAGTAAAATTTATCACCCAGATAACCGTGAAACGGGTGATGCACAAGTCTTTCATCGTCTAACTATATTCTACAAAAGTCTTACTGAGAGGTTCTAGAAATGGCAGAGTTATATATTACATCTCAAGAACTGATCAAGACATTGAGGATTAGTTCGCAAGAACTAATTAACACCGAGAAATTCTTTGATTCTGTTCCGGATGATGAATGGGAGTTGATTGAAGGCAAAGACTACAGAGTTGTAATCCAAAGCTCCGGACTCAGAGAATATACTGCAGCAGGCGCATACACGATCGCTCGTTACTTAGAAGCAAACAGAAAATCTGGACTCTGGGGCTTAATCAAAGAATGGTTTCTACACACAAAGCAAGATATTCGGCGAGCGTTTATCAAGAAGAAAGTCTTAGATAACTGCTCGTCATTGATCAAACGCAATAATCTTTTCTTTATTTCACAGTCTGATCTAGTTGTCATTTTTGGAACCAAGCTGCACTACCTCAATAAGATGGCCGAGCATACTCAGGGCACTCAGTATGCTCTTATTCAAGGGCAAGACTATGATGTCTTTGCAGATGATGGTAGAAGATACTATTCTCTGGAAGGCATCTATAAGCTATCTCTGGCGTTCAATGAGTGTCAATCTAAGCGAAACCGTAAGGAGTGGTGTAAAGAGGTTGGTGAAGTTGTCGAGCCACAGGTTCAAGATATTGTTTCTCAAATTGAAAAACGAGAAAAATCAATTCAAAAATCAATGGACAATGCCAAGAGACGAGATCGTAAAACCTGTCAGGTGACAGAACAGAAGCCTAACAAAGTGGATAATTTCAAGCTGGCAGCCCATCACCTATATTCACGCAACGAATATCCACATTTGGCAGATGTTGAAAATAATTTGATCACTCTAAGTTGTGATGTTCATGAGAGGTTTCACCAAACTCATATGGGTGGATACAACAAACCTTGCACGATCGATGACTTTATCAATTTCGTTGAGAAATATTATCCTACCAACACGAAGTTAGTCATTTGGTTAAAGGATCAGAAATTGAAGCTAGGCAATCAGCAACCTGAAGATGGACGCAAACCTCACGTTTTATATTTGCCCTTCAATCGAGTGTCCTAGTCTTGCTTCAAAGGCAATCGTTTTTACGGGAGACTCCATAAATGGATAATCGTAGGGGTATTGCAGTGTCGTGCCCCTGACAGAATCATCTCTCCGATCGTCCTTCTGTCAAACCCTATTTCTCTTCATTCATCTCGATGATCCGCCTATCTAAATATAAAGGTATGAACTGTTTTGGTGCGTGTGGATCAATCTCCGATTATCTCTGATTGCATCATCGCTCCAACAGTTACCCCTTCAAACGCAAATACGATCGCGCCTCAAAATTCAAAAGAACAGGAGAGCGATCGTATTTGATAACGATTGAGCAATCACCCAAAAGCAAACCCTAGCAATCTTTCAGTTCAGGGGTTTGATTGAGAATCTGACTCCGAATGGAAATAAAATTCTGATAAGCAGCAGAATTTAAAGCATCCGAGCGAAACGCACCCACATTGTGGCAATTTTGAAACGCTAACTTGATTCCAAAATGGCGCTCAGTCGATCGTCGGATTGCATCACCCCCCATCATCCGCAACAATTGCGCTCTGGCTTGCTCGCTCGGTGGCGCAACGGCATGATTTGCCCATTCATCATTGCCCTCGTGAATTTGGAAAGCTAACTGTTCCACAATGCCCCACGCATAGGGCAATGATTCGCGAATCGACTCCACAAAAGTGGCCTCCTCCACTTGGTCGATCGCAGCCTTCGCAATTAAATCAGCACTGACATTTAACGACATGCACCCGTCCTCAATCTGTAATGTAGACTCAGAACTCCAGACCAGCTTGCCCCACCCAGAAACACGATCGGTTTCCAAGTTAAGCCAGTAGACTAGAGCCTTTTCTTTAGCGAAGCTATGGTATCACGCTGTTTTGTGAACGATTCTCATTCTTACAAAAGTTTTTACTTCTCACAAATTAGCGTTTCCCTTACTTCGACCGAATTTCCACAACCACAGAAGCCGCCTCAAAATACTTGCCAAACTCCCCCAAGAGGGATAATTCTAACCTCCGAGTCAGCCTTCTAATCTTCTGCAACTCAGCCTCCGTAAAGTCGAATTCTGCCAGGTCGATCGTGGTCGAAATCAGCGTCGGTTCTGACTCCATTTCACCCGGACGTTGCAACAACAAGAAGAACTCTTCAACCAATGCCAAATTGTTAACGTTTGTCATAAAAATGCCACAAGGGATCGCAAGGAATTGTTCTTTGATAAAGTTTGATGAAAGGCAAAGTTTCTAGACTGAAAAGCTTGATAGATACGATTTTTCCCTTTCAGAGAAAGAGCTTCTATCAGTGTAAAAACACTTGGTTTTCTGTCTCAGAAAGCACGCCACTCTAATATTAAGGCTTGTAAATATCCTTAGTTTCTGTCTCTAGACATAGCCATCTATAAACAAAACGATCTATTCCTCTTAAGGATCGTCGATTCAATCGCTCTGAGAACTGGGTGGGTCGAGCATCCTGGCTGACTTCAATAGCCGTTTTGACTGTTCCACCTGATTGAGTTCACAATCCCAAGCAAGTTGCTGCTTCTACAAAAAGCTGCTTGTAGAAGCGGATTGCTAGGCAATGGGCAACTTTTTTCTCCCTCGTCTCAGACCTAGCATCTCGTAAAATTGAGCTTTCGCTGCAATGGGAACCTACCCGCTTTGATTTTTTCTTCACTAATCTTTTCTCTACCGTCTCCCCTGCTCACCCTCACCCTCTGGGATAAAACCAGCGGAACCTGGATCAATGTTTTCACCATTCTGCTAGGAACGGCGATCGGACTCATTGCTAGAGACAACCTGCCCGATCGGATGCAGCGCATCATCACCCAGGGGCTAGGCTTACTCACCCTGTTCTTAGGCGTGACCATGGCCAATAGTTTGCTGAAGGTGCAAGCAGGGCACATTGACGGCGTAATCGTCGGACTGTTGGCGATCGTGCTCGGCGGGCTGTGGGGCGAGTGGTGTCAACTCGAAACCCAACTGCAAAAATTGGGCGATAGGCTAAAAAAGCTATTCAAAGGGGGAGGCAGATTTACAGAAGGATTTGTCGCTGCAAGCTTATTGTTTTGCATTGGGCCGTTGGCAATTATTGGTAGCCTGAACAACGGACTCACCGGAGACAACGCTTTGCTGTCGATTAAATCGGCGATGGATGGGTTAGCGTCGATCGCTTTCAGCAGTAGTTATGGTCTCGGAGTTGGGGTTTCTGCGATCGCAATTCTTTTCTATCAAGGTGGGCTGTCTCTCTGCGCTGGGTTGCTGGCTCAAGTGTTGCCCGATCCAGCCAATGCGCCTCAAGTCTTAATCGCCTCCGGAGTCGGCGGACTGATGATTTTAGGGCTGGGCTTGAACTTACTAGAAGTCACCACTCTCAGCATCGCTGCATTCCTTCCTGCCCTTGCTTTAGCGCCGTTGTTTTGCACGATCGCTCAACACTTTGGGTAATCACCTAAACATAAATCAACCAACGACGACAAACTCGGAGTGGTAGCAGTCAGTTTTCTCTAAGCGATCACGTTAGACAAGCTAAGGAGACTCCCATTGAGAGAATTTAGAAATGGATCTGCCCAACGCAAAAGAATTTTTTTAAGAATTGATTCCAAATTCTAAAATCTACTTATAATTGACGACGATGGTAATACTAACGACAGTTTCATCGATAGCTTCAGAGACTCCTATGCTAAGTGAGCGTTTAGCATGGGAGTCTCTGCCAGCCAACGCTTGAAGCTCAAGCTCATTAGTCAGAAATAGGTCAGAAAACCTGTTGTCAGGATATACCAGAGTTAAGTAGTCAACGTCATTCAAATCATAGGAACAGAGTCATGGTTACAACCAAAAGGAGATCACCTACGTCAACGCTAGTCTCTAAGGGTTCGATCGATCAGGCTGCGTCGATTTTAGAAGACTTACCCGAAAAGCCTAAAGAAATCTGGTCATTGCGAGAAGCGATCGATTTGTTAAAAGATCAGATCTCGTCCGCACTCGATCGTGGATATAGCTACGTAGAAGTTTCAAAAATGCTAACGGAAAAGGGAGTAGAAATCAGCCCATCCACGCTGAAATATTATCTCTCGTCTGCCCGTAAAGACAAAGATGGAACCAAGCCGAAAACACGCAGAAGACGCAAAAGCCAAAACCTGAGTGTGTCTCCAGAAACGCTAAATCTCCAGAATGGTGCAGGAGACTCCGACAAAAATGCCGCCACAAAATTAGACGCTGAAGTCGCCCCTGCCAAGCGCACCCGCGGCACAGCCACCAAGGCGACCTCGACTGACAAAGCCCCCGCCAAAACAACGGCTGCCAAAGCCAAAGCCGCTGCCACCAAAACGACCACCAAGACCCCTGCTACCAGAGGCCGCAAAAAAGCAGCAGGCTAGACGAACACTTGCCATACGTCAACAAGCCAACGGCCGCTTTTCCGCGATCGCACGTTCCATTGCTCTGTTCCTACGGTAGGGGTGGGTTGTCTCGTGCCCCTACAAAATTTTTTTACCTAATTTTTTTGCCTGACCGTCTAACGCAATACTTTTGAAAACCCTGTCAGCCATCGTCAGGGTTTTTTGCTAAATTTTTGTGATGCCTGCTCGATCACGCCCCCTGCGGAGAATGCCCTATGTCTAAGATCGATTTGTCTAAGATCGATTTGTCTAAGATCGACCTACCCGAACGTCTCGACGCTTTCTGGATGCCCTTTACGGCCAACCGTCAGTTTAAGGCCAAGCCTCGCCTCATGGCATCCGCCCAAGGAATGTACTACACCACGATCGACGATCGGCAAGTTCTAGACGGCACAGCAGGGCTATGGTGTGTCAACGCAGGGCACTGCCGCCAAAAAATTGTCGAGGCAATTCACAAACAGGTGTCTACCCTAGATTTTGCCCCCACCTTTCAGATGGGCCATCCTGGGCCGTTTGCCCTCGCCGATCGACTCGCAAAAATGCTCCCTGGCGACCTCAACCACATCTTCTTTGCCAACTCCGGCTCAGAAGCCGTAGACACCGCCCTCAAAATCGCCCTGGCTTACCATCGGGTGCGCGGCGAAGGAGCGAGAACGCGGCTGATTGGTAGAGAGCGAGGCTACCACGGGGTGGGCTTTGGGGGCATCTCCGTCGGCGGCATTGCGCCCAATCGCAAGTTTTTTGGAGCCATGTTGCCAGGGGTTGATCATCTGCCGCACACCCACAACCTGGAGCAAAATGCGTTTAGTCGGGGCCAGCCCCAGTGGGGGGCACACCTGGCAGAGGAATTAGAACGAATCGTTGCCCTGCACGATGCCTCAAACATTGCGGCAGTGATCGTTGAACCCGTGGCAGGCTCGACAGGCGTGCTGATCCCGCCGGTGGGCTATTTGCAGAAACTCAGAGCCATCTGCGACAAATATGGCATTCTGCTCATTTTTGATGAAGTAATTACTGGATTTGGGCGACTTGGAAGCGGGTTTGCAACCGATTATTTTGGTGTGATGCCCGACCTGATCACGGTTGCCAAAGGCATCACCAATGCGACAGTGCCAATGGGGGCAGTATTTGTGCGGGAGGGCATTTACAACGCATTTATGCACGGAGCAGACAGCGCGATCGAGCTTTTTCACGGCTATACCTATTCGGGTCATCCCCTCGCCTGTGCCGCCGCTCAAGCTACCTTGGATCTCTACGAAGAAGAAGGACTGTTTGAGCGGGCAAACGGTTTAGCCAGCTATTGGGAAGACGCGATTCATTCGCTCAAAGGGTTTCCCCATGTGATCGACATTCGCAATCTAGGGCTGGTCGCCGGAATTGAACTGGCCGCGATCGCAGGCAGCCCCGGCCGCACGCGCCTACGACTGCATGGTGCGCTGTTTTGAGCAGGGTCTTCTCGTCCGCAACACCGCCGACATTCTCGCCCTATCGCCTCCCTTAATTATTGAGAAAACGCAAATCGATCGCCTCGTCGAAATTTTAGGGAGCGTCCTCAAACAATTAGACTAGTACGTCTGTTAGTTTTGATTTTGTGCCTTAGCCCTAGTAAATTTGAAAGCTGATAAACCACAAGCTCCAATAAGGGGCTGGCTTTGCCACGCTGCACGAGAGAGATGTTCTACAATGAAAGCTCTACTCTCTGAAGGGCGATCCCCGCAAAATAATCCTTAAAGTGTGATCCAAACCTTTTGATCCATACCGTCCCTTCCAGAAAGTGGTAGGCTAACCGACATCCCGACGTACCCACTACGAACCGCCAAATCTTAACTTTTCTAGTAGTTTTACACTGCTGTAGTTTCGGGCACTTAAACCAGACAGCAGACAGGTGTAGGGTTCGTAAGATGGGTTGACTCAGCCAATCAACAAGAGATCAAGCAACAAGCCTATGTCTGTTAAGAACGATCGTACCGGAATGACGCTAGAGAACCTCAAGCGTGCTTTCACCGATAACCTCTATTACATCCAGGGCAAAGACGAGCGATTCGCCACTCTGTATGACTACTACATGGCATTGGCTTACACCGTGCGCGATCGCCTCATCGATCGGCGGATTAAAACCGCCAAGGCTTATGCAGAAAAAAATACCAAAACGGTTTACTATCTCTCGGCAGAGTTTCTGATCGGTCGCCTCTCGATCAACAATTTGACCAATCTGGGAATCTATGACCAGATGCAAGAAACGGTCAAATCAATGGGTCTCAATCTCGACGACCTCTTAGAGCGAGAAGAAGAGCCAGGGCTGGGCAATGGTGGCTTGGGCAGGCTTGCTGCTTGCTTTCTCGATTCGCTGGCCACGCTACAAGTTCCTGCGATGGGCTACGGCATTCGCTACGAATATGGCATTTTTGACCAGATGATCGCGGGCGGCTGGCAGCACGAGCGCCCCGACAACTGGCTGCGATTTGGCAACCCCTGGGAAATTGCTCGCCCCGATTATGTGGTCGAAGTGAAGTATGGCGGGCATACCGAAGCTTACACCGATGCAAAAGGCCACTACCGGGTTCGGTGGGTTCCGCGCAACACCGTCTATGGAACGCCCTACGACACCCCAATCCCTGGCTTCAAGAACAATACAGTGAATCCCTTGCGTCTGTGGAGTGCCAAATCGAGCGAAGATTTTAACTTCCAGGTTTTTGATGCCGGAGAATACACCCAGGCGGTTGCAGACAAAACCTATTCTGAGAATATTTCTAAGGTTCTCTATCCCAACGACAACACGCCCCAGGGTAAAGAGTTGCGATTAGAGCAGCAGTATTTCTTTGTTTCTTGTTCGTTGCAGGATATTATTCGCCAGTATTTGCGAAGCTATGACACGTTTGATACGTTTCCTGATAAGGTTGCGATTCAACTTAATGACACTCACCCGTCGATCGGGGTTGCAGAATTGATGCGCCTGCTGATCGATGAGCATTCTTTGGAGTGGGATCAAGCCTGGGATATTACGCGCAGAACTTTTGCCTACACCAATCATACGCTGCTGATAGAAGCGCTAGAGCGCTGGGCAGTGGGTTTGTTTGGTCGGTTGCTGCCTCGCCATTTGGAGATCATCTACGAAATCAACTACCGCTTTTTGGATGAAGTCCGTCAGAAATATCCCAACGATAAAGCGAGACTAGAGCGGATGTCTCTGGTGCAAGAAGGCCCCGAAAAGCACATTCGTATGGCCCATTTGGCGTTTGTGGGCAGCCATACGACCAATGGTGTTGCCGAACTGCACACAGAATTGCTGAAGCGGGATGTGATGCACGATTTCTTTGAGATGTATCCAGAGAAGTTTCAGAATAAGACCAATGGGGTGACACCACGCCGCTGGGTGCTGATGAGTAACCCCAAGCTGTCGGCTCTGATAACCAGCAAAATTGGCGATGGTTGGCTAAAAAATCTGGACGATCTGAGAAAGCTGGAACCCTTTGCGGATGACTTAGAGTTTCAGTCGCAATGGCATACGATCAAGCAAGACAACAAGCGCCGCCTGGCAGAATATATTCAGGCGAACAACGATCTGACGATCGATGTCAATTCGCTGTTTGACATTCAAGTGAAACGGATTCACGAATACAAGCGGCAATTGCTCAACATCATGCATGTGATCACGCTATATAACCGCATCAAGCGGGCTGCGATCGATGGAACGCTGGCTTCGTTGAACATTACACCGCGTACCTTTATTTTTGGTGGCAAAGCGGCTCCGGGCTACTTTATGGCAAAGTTGGTGATCAAACTCATCAACTCGGTTGCCAGTGTGGTGAATGCTGATTCTGATGTGCAGGGCTTGATTAAGGTAGTGTTTTTGGCGAACTTCTCGGTTTCGCTGGGGCAGATTACCTATCCGGCGGCTGACCTTTCTGAGCAAATTTCGACCGCTGGCAAAGAAGCCTCTGGCACTGGGAATATGAAGTTCTCGCTGAACGGAGCGCTGACGATCGGCACCCTTGATGGGGCCAACGTTGAGATCCGTAAGGAAGTGGGGGCAGAAAATTTCTTCCTGTTTGGTCTGACGGCTCAAGAAGTGGTGGCGATGAAGTCCCAGGGCTACAACCCGATGCACTACTATCACAACAACGCTGAACTCAAGCAGGTAATTGATCAGATTTCATCAGGCTTCTTCTCTGCCAAAGAGCCAGATTTGTTTAAGTCGATCGTCAATTCGCTCTTATCCAACGATGAGTATATGTTGCTGGCAGATTACCAGTTTTATCTCGACTGTCAGGATCAGGTGAGCGAGGCTTACAAAGACCAAAGGACTTGGACACGCAAATCGATTTTGAATGTGGCGCGGATGGGCAAGTTCTCTTCCGACAACACGATCGCTCAATATTGCAAAGAGATCTGGCAGGTGGAACCGATCGCGGTTCATCTAGATGCAGATGGGCAGTTGATTAGCCAAACTGCTGGCATTCCTACGAAGGTTTAGGGATGAGATCAGGCTATTTCCAGGAAATGGCCTGATCTCACGGGTGATTCTGGATTCGATAAAATTTCAAATTTGACAGTTTTGATTTTGCAGCTTCCTTTGAGAATTGCGATCGAAACTGTTTTTTATGGGCGTTCTAAAATCCGTAGGCTGCGCCCTCTCCTCTCGGATCGGCCGCCCCTTCAAGAGATCCATCGGGCAAAACGACGATCGCATTCGCATTTCCCCAACCCGATCGCTCCTCAATTTGATGGCCTCGACGGCGCAGTTCCTCTAATGTCAAGGTGTCCAGTCCCCAAGATTCGACGAGGAGGCGATCGGGTAGCCATTGGTGATGAATTCTCGGAGCCGAAACCGCTCGTTGAGCATCCATATCGTAGACCAGCACGTTTAAGACAATTTGCAATACCGTTGTGATGATCGTGCTGCCGCCTGGAGAGCCGACTGCCAAACGTAGGCGACCGTTTTCGGTGACGATCGTCGGAGTCATGCTAGAAAGCGGTGTTTTGAAGGGGGCGATCGCGTTGGCATCGCCGCCGACCAATCCGAAGGCGTTGGGAGTGTTGGGGGCGATCGCAAAGTCATCCATTTCGTTGTTGAGGAGAATGCCCGTTCCTTTGGCGACCCTGCCTGATCCAAATCCCAAGTTGATGGTAAAAGTCAGGCTGACGGCATTGCGATCTTTGTCTACGACGGTGAGATGGCTGGTGTCTGAAGATTCTTGGGTCAGTTGTTGCAGAATAGCCGGAGCGATCGCTTTCACTTGGCTCGAAGGAATGGCTTTTTTGGGATTAATCTCTTGTCGGCGTTTTTGGGCATAGGCTGGGCTGATCAGCGATCGCACCGGAACTTTGACAAAATCGGGATCGCCCAGGTAAGTCGCACGATCGGCGTAAGCAATTCGCATTGCCTCGACCAATAAATGCAGCGTATCGGGACTACGCCATCCCAGCGCTTTCAAATCGGTGTCGCCAAGAATGTTGAGCATTTGCAGCAAATGGACTCCTCCAGAAGAAGGTGGCGGCATTGAGCAAACCCTTGCCTTTCGGAAGTTTCCGCAAATAGGATCTCGCCAAATCGGACGGTATTTTTGTAGATCTTCTCGTGTGATCAATCCCCCATTTTTTGCCATGTCGATCGCGATCGCGTCTGCAATTCCCCCGGTATAAAAATTGTTGGGATTTTGAGCAAGCGATCGTAATGTCGCTGCTAATTCTGATTGAATCAACAATTCACCGATTTGATAGGGTTTCCCATTCTTCGTGAATATTTTTTGTGCGTCTGGGCTTTCTAGAAGTATTTTTTGACGCATCTTTGCAGCGATCACAAAGTTCCAATTCACTGGAAACCCAGTTTCTGCTAATTGAATCGCCGGAGCAATCACAGTTTTCCACGGCAGCCGCCCATATTTGCGATGCACGTCCGATAAACCTGCGATCGTTCCGGGTGTTGCAACTGAGAGATAGCCGTCGGTGCTAGCGTTCGATCGTACCTTCCCTTGAGCATCCAAAAACATCTTGCGAGTGGCTTTTTGGGGCGCACGTTCGCGAAAGTCTAGGGCTTTAGTTGCCTTCGTTTTTGCGTCATATACCAGTAAAAAACCGCCGCCGCCAATGCCCGCAGAAAATGGCTCAACGACTGAGATGGCCAGCGTTGTGGCGACAGCAGCATCGACGGCATTGCCGCCCTGTTTCAGCATCGATAACCCTGCCTGGCTGGCTAACGGATGGGCGGATGTCACCATGCCCTGGAAGGTGCGATTGAGGGGCAGAGCTTGGGCAGGCAAGGAAATTGCCAGCGTAGTGATGCAAAAAAGATGTTCAGAAAAGAGGGGCTGCGATCGCAACGATGCATAACTGATACCATTTTGGACTTTAGATTGGTGATTTTAACGCGATGGGCAACTCATTCGCCCTCATCCCAACCCTTTTCCCCAGGGAGAAGGCAGCCAGAATTCTTGTCCCCTTTCCCAACGGGCGAGGGCTAGTGGTCTGTCAAGAATTGGTTGAGGGGTTGAAACCCCCTTAAAAATAACCGCTTCCCCATTCCCGATCCATCCATTAAAGTCTGACAGGCTACTAGGGTGAGGGCGAATTTAGAATTTCATACCGCAATTCAGCAACGCCGAATCACGCTAAAAGGGCAGCGCCTAACCAAATTAGGAAACACAATCGGGTGAGTTGCAGTGCTTTGCGAATGCGATCGGGCGTAATGGGCTGCATGGCATCTCCTAATAATGGCTTGTGTTTTGCGACTCCACGATAGAAATTTGTGCCACCGACCTGTACGCCCAACACCGCAGCGTAGGCGCATTCACTCCAGCCAGAATTGGGACTGGGATCTTTGGCAGCATCACGGCGACAAATTCGCCAGACTTCACGGGTATTTCTAGAGACGATCGCCAGGGTCAACACGGTCAACCGACAGGGCAACCAGGTCAAAAAATCGTCGGCCTTAGCGCTGCACCAGCCAATCTCTGTATAGGGTGCGTCTCGATAGCCCACCATCGAATCTAAGGTGCTGGCTGCCTTGTAGAACAACGCTAAAGGAGCGCTCCCCACCATTGGTATAAATGCTCCCAGTAACGCATAGAATAATGGAGCCATAACCCCGTCGGTTGCATTTTCGGTTACAGTTTCGAGTACAGCCCGGAGAACTTCTGATACCGATAAATTTTCAGTGTCGCGACCTACATACAGTTTCAGTTGAGAACGTGCTCGATCGAGATCTCCTGCTGCTAGAGGTTGCAATACATCTTCTGCGGCCGATCGTAGGCTTCGCCCCGCAAAACAACTCGCCAACAAAATACTTTCTGTCATTAAGCCAAACGCTGGATGGATTGATCGCGTGATGGCAACCATGCATAGCCCAGCCATACCGCTACCTACAGTGAGGAGAATCGTCAACACGACACCCGCCAACCGAAGTGAAATGGGACGCTTGAATGCCCAAAACGCCAGTTTTGTGTAGCGATCGATCACCCATCCCATCACCTGAACGGGGTGTAACCAACCCCACGGATCGCCAATCAGATAGTCGAGGAGAGCCGCGATCGAAAGCGGCGCAACGTGAAAAAAATCAAACGACAAAGCTTGCCTCTGCCCCCTGTGCTGCTTGCCAACTGCGAGCATCGTAATATAAGTCTTCCAGGGAAATGCTGTAGAGTGCTTCCTTCATTTTTTGGTGTAGACGATTCCACAAGCTACACGTTACCCAGTCTTCGGCTTGCTCAACATCGGGTGTGTGGTGCGGCAGTGGATCGATGCTTTCACCCACAGACTCCAAAATTTGCCCTAACGAAATCTGAGCAGGATGACGCGCCAATTGATATCCACCCTGAGAGCCGCGCACCGATAGCACCAGTCCCGATCGTCGCATTTCAATCAGCAACTTTTCTAAATAGGGAGCCGGTAGATCTTGACGGAGTGCGATCGCCTTTACAGAAGTTGGCCCATAGCCAGGCTGCAAGCTCAAATCGAGCAAGGCTTTTACGCTGTAGTGTCCACGAGTGGTCAGCTTCATAAACAAAGACTTTTATAACAATAGTCCGGACAATTTTCTGAGCAAACGCTGAAACCCTTGATTTTTCGTTAGTTTAGCTACTGTCGAAGAGGACCGAAACCCTCATTCTGTCGTTGCCTATCAAAAACTGTCCGGAGTGTTGTTATAAACAAAGACGACCCAAAAAAATGGATCGTCTTCAAAAATTTTGATGTCAGATAGAAACAATTAAACAGTCGTGATGTCTTTTTCTTTTTCAGCTAAAACTTTCTCAGTTTCAGCAATGTATTTATCGGTCAGCTTTTGGATTTTGTCTTGAATGTCTTTCGATTCGTCCTCAGAAACTTCCTTGGCTTTTTCCTGTTTTTTGATTGTGTCAATGCCGTCTCGGCGAATGTTCCGAATTGAGACCTTGCCCTCTTCAGCGTACTTGGCAGCGAGTTTGACCAACTCTTTGCGCCGATCGCTCGTCAAAGGTGGAATATTCAACCGAATCACGGAGCCGTCATTGTTGGGCATCAGCCCCAAATCGGACAGCGAGATCGCTTTCTCGATGATGTTGAGACTGGTGCGATCGTAGGGCTGAATTTGAATCGTACTCGAATCTGGCGTACTGATATTGGCCATCGACTTGAGAGACGTAGGAGTCCCGTAGTATTCCACCGAAATCTTGTCTAGCAAGCTGGTGCTGGCGCGACCCGTGCGAATGGTATTGAAAGACCTCTGAACGGCTTCGATCGCCTTTTTCATGTGGTCTTCGACTTCAGCAAACTTCACAAAAACCTCCGACAATCGTTCCGATAGGTTCTCCCATCACTGCCCGCCGCACATTGCCGGCGACAGACAAGTCAAAAACAACGATGGGGATATTGTTATCTTTACATAATGAGATGGCAGTACTGTCCATCACTTTCAAATCGTGGGTGAGCACATGGGAGTAGGTCAAACTCTGAAAACGCCGCGCATCAGGAGTTTTGTGAGGATCGGCATCGTATACGCCGTCTACTTTAGTGGCTTTAAACAAAACTTCAGCATTGATCTCGGCGGCTCTGAGGGCGGCCGTCGTATCGGTGGTGAAGAATGGGTTGCCTGACCCAGCCCCAAACACGACGACGCGACCCTTTTCGAGATGGCGAATTGCCCGACGACGAATATAGGGTTCGGCAACTTCTTGCATGGCGATCGCGGTTTGCACCCTGGTCTGCACGCCAATCTGTTCTAGGGCATCTTGGAGGGTCATGGCATTCATTACGGTGGCGATCATGCCAATGTAGTCGGCTGTGGCCCGCTCCATGCCTGCTGCTGCCCCTTTCACGCCTCTAAAAATATTGCCGCCACCTACTACGATCGCTACCTCTACTCCATTAGCCACAATCTCCGCGATCTCTTGAGCGATCGACGTGACGACGGCAGGATCAATCCCATAAGACAGATCGCCCATCAGAGCTTCGCCACTGAGCTTCAGTAGAACCCGCCGATAAGTTGTTCCCATGTAACGATGACTTGCTTTTATTCAATTGGTTTCACCCATAAGATAACAGTAGATGGGTGCTTTGTGACATTGCAGAGGGGTTCCAGTTGTGCTAGGGGTGATTTTTCCTCTCAATTAATTGCTTCGCATGTCAATTGCTTCGCGTCTCGATTGCGTCTCGTCTCAGTTGCGTTTGATCCATCATTCTGCCTTCTGGCTGGGTCGGCATGTTGAGGTTTAGGATAATTTTAGCTATTGCGCCATTTTACCGAACAGCCAACCGGGTCTGTGGACGTGGGGACGATCGCCTGCCCGCTCAAAACTTTAGCGATCGCATCTTGCAAATATCGTTTCTGCACTGCTTGCGGCGACTGTGGACTGTCATCGATCGCGCCGTTATAGCAGAGCACGCCTTGCTGGTTGAGCAAAAACACATGGGGTGTTTTCTTAGCTCCAAAGGTGTTGGCGACTTCCTGGGTGACATCGCGCAGGTAAGGGAAATTAACCTGATTTGCCTGGGCGAAAGTTTTCATTTTCTCGAAGCTGTCTTCGGGAAACTGGTCGGCATCGTTGGGATTGATTGCTACCAGCGTAAAGCCCTGCCCCTGAAAATCCTTCTGAATTTGCTTGAGGCGATCGAGGTACATCTTCACATAAGGACAGTGGTTGCACATAAATACGACTGCAACAGCGCGATGGCTTTCTAGATAACGAGCCAGATGATGCACCGAGCCGTCGATACCAGGAATCTCAAAGTCTGGGGCGTAGCTACCAATCTGAGTGCCGATCGTTTCCATAGAAATAGTGCCAACGTCTAGCCATTAAGTGTATCGGTAAGTTTTACGACTGGGAACTGCAAAATCAAGAATATTGGTGAAATCTGCCATGACACAAAACTTTATAATTTAGGTAATGTCCTTTTGTTGAGTTTTTTATGCTGACTTCACCCGCCGCGATCGACTACCAAACCTGGACGTGGCGAGGGTTGACGATCGCCTACCAGACCCAGGGAACCGCAGGAGCGGCCGTTGTTTTGGTGCATGGGTTTGGGGCATCGTTTTATCACTGGCGCAAAAATATTCCTGATCTGGCTCAAAATTGCCGGGTGTATGCGTTGGATCTGCTTGGCTTTGGGCGATCGCAGAAACCGATTCCTGGCGAACCAGTAGACTATACCTTTGAGACGTGGGGACAGCAGATTGCAGATTTTTGCCGCGAGGTGGTGGGTGAGCCGGCGTTTTTGGTGGGCAACTCAGTCGGTTGTATCGCGGCAATGCAGGCGGCGGTTGAAACGCCTGGTATGGCCAGGGGGGTGGTGTTGATCAACTGTTCGCTGCGGCTACTGCACGATCGCAAGCGCATCGGTCAGCCCTGGTTCAAAAGAGTGGGTACGCCCGTGTTGCAGAAGGTTCTCAAAAATCAGTGGGTGGGCAATTTTTTCTTTAAGCAGTTGGCCCAACCCAAAACGGTGCGGCAGATTTTGCTCAAGGCCTATGGGCGATCGGAGGCCGTCACCGATGAGCTAATCGATTTACTGATGGGGGCTGCCCAAGATCAAGGAGCCGCCGCCGTGTTTGTGGCGTTTACGGGCTACTCTCAGGGCCCCTTGCCAGAAGACTTGTTGCCAAATTTGCCCTGTCCGGCGCTCATTTTGTGGGGAGAAAAAGATCCCTGGGAGCCGATCGAACTGGGCAGGGCATTTGCTGACTATCCCCAGGTCGAAAAATTCATTTCCCTCCCTGGGGTGGGTCATTGCCCGCAGGACGAAGCCCCAGAACTCGTCAACCCGATCGTACAGGATTGGATCGCCGCCCAGATCCAGAATTGACGAATGATTTCGACCTACTCCCCCGACTCCATTGGGTCAAACACCATTTGGGGCACAAGCAGCACATTGGCGAATGATTCCACCTGTTGGGCAATCCCTAAAAAGCGATCGTCTTCGTGGTGAATGCGAACGATCGACCTGGTGACGGATGGGGAGTCTATGCCGTGCTCTAACTTCTCCTCTAACTCCTCTAACTCCTCTAACTCCTCTAACTCCTGGTCTACGCGACCCTCCGATCGCCCATTGAAGGGGTCTACCTTCTCGTCTGCTGCCACCTTTTGCCCCCAACACCAGCGTCTAGCAGTTTCCGCAGGCAGCGTAATCACTGGCAAATGAGCCAGCGCAATTTCTGGAGAAGTTGGAGTAAATCGACCCTCCTGAATCTGAATGGCTAAATCATCTAATGTCAGGCTATCAGACAGGGCGAAGCCACTGCTCTCAGTGCGGATCAGCCCCGATAGGGTTGCACCCGTTTGGAGGGCAGATCCCAAATCACGGGCGATCGCGCGAATATAAGTGCCCGATCCACAGGCGATGGCGATCTCTAATTCTGGAAAATCGCCCGATCTCCAGTCCAAAACTTCGAGTTGGTAAACCTCGACAGAACGGGCGCTGACCTCGATCGACTGACCCGATCGGGCCAGATCGTAGAGGCGCTTTCCTTGCACCTGGATGGCGCTATAGTTGGGCGGCACTTGCTGAATCTTGCCCTCAAACTGCGGAAGCAGCACCTTAACAGTCTCTAAGCTCAGGTGAGGAACGGCTTGACGAGTGAGAATTTCGCCTTCTGTATCGTCGGTTGCTGTGGTTAATCCAAAGCGAATTGTGGCGCGGTAGACTTTGTCTTGACGCAAATATTGCAGTAGACGAGTAGCCCGACCGAGGGCGATCGGCAAAACTCCGGTTGCTGCTGGGTCGAGGGTTCCGGCGTGCCCCACTCGCTTGGTTTTGAGCAGTCGCCGAATTTTGGCAACACAGTCGTGGGAAGTGAAGCCCAGAGGTTTGTTGAGATTGAGAAAACCGTTCACGATGGCAAGAGTCAAAGATGGGCACAGCGATTCATAGACTGAAGCGAGTCCGTTGGATACTTCTAGCTTAACGGAGTCGTTGAGAGGTCTTTTACTTTGCGATCTGGTCGGTGGTCAACGATCGTACCAGGCTTAACGTTAACGGATCTTGACTGAGGGTTTTCACGTAGCTGGCAGAGAGATAGGGGCGATAGCTAGGCTGGTTGGCAATATGGGTTTGAAAGAATGCCAGGCTGAGGGCATTGGTATAGCGACGGGCCAGGGCTGGCGCAGGGCCGACGACATCCGGCGGAACCACAAACGCATCGTTGCTCGATTCGGTCAACACTGAGAAATGAGTCCCCCGATCGATCAGCACTAGGTAGCGATCGATCGCCTGCAACCAGCTAAACGGCTGGATCTGTTCGCGTAGAGCGGGGGCAACGGTGTCGGCATTTCCGGACAAAATCAGGGTGGGCACTTTGATCTGGCTGAGTCCGGCTTGGCCGAGAATGCCACTGACAACCGGATTGATAGCAATAATCGCTTTGACTCGCGGATCGGAGAGGCTGTAGTCGAGGGGAGGCAGAGCGATCGCACGGCACTGCAATAGTAAGGAAAGATTCAGGGTCTCATCTAAGGCGGTGGGTTCACAATCTTTCTGAAGTTGGATGAAATTAATGGGCGCACCCGCTAAGGCGAACACAGTGTAGCCCCCAAAAGACTGACCCAAAACGCCTACCTGGTTGAGGTTGAGCCGTTTGTATTCAGGATCAGAACCTGCGCGTCGGGTGAGTTCGTCGAGTAAATATTTAACGTCTAGGGGGCGATCGACAAATTCGCTGGGTTCTGCGACCTCGCTGGCGGTTCCCGAAAGGAGAGCCTGAGTCTGCTTCGCGCTACTGCCAGGATGTTCGGGTACGGCGACGGCAAATCCGTGGGAGGCTAAATGTTCTGCTAGATACTTGAAGGTCTGTCGATCGGAACCCAACCCGTGGGAGATCACCACCACTGGAATCGATCGTGGCTGCCTCCGCAGATCGCCCCGCGACTGGGGTAGATAAACATCCACAGGAAAGACGCGATCGCGGCCTAGGGCGGTCACAAATCTACGACTGCGATCGATCAGCCGGATTGGCTCAACTCTCCAAGAAAAGGAGCCGCGCCCTGCCAAATCACCATTGACTACCACGGGGATGCTATTGGCTTCTTGGGTGGTCAGTTCCTGAATGCGAGCGGTTGCTCGGTTGGTCTGCGTCACAATCTGCTCTAGGTCGCCAGCGATCTGAAGACTGCGCTGCAAAATCAATGCGGATGCCCCGTGTCGGAAATTTGCGAAACACATTCAACGGAGTCAAGCCTTCTGGATCGCTGGATGCCAAAATCAGCGCTGCTCGAATGGCATAAAACCCTGTGTCACGAGACTCTGGCTGAATCACCTGCCCCAATCGCCGCAGCAAAATTTCGCCCTGGGGGGTGTAGAGAAACTGAGACACCGCGATCGGGGTCAGTTCTGCTCGTGCCAGTAGGGCTTTTCGTAACTCTTGCAGGCTTTGAGAGTTGACGTATTGCGAATAGACAAATAAATCTTCGTCGAGGTCTCCTTTGCGAGCGTAAGCTTCTAGGGCCGATACAGAAATCGATCGCTCTAATAGCCCATAGGAGAGATACAGCCGTTCGGCGCTCATGGCAGGGTGAGCCATCATCACCATTGGGAGCAGCCCCCAGCCGATTAGCTTCAAGCTTTGCAGCATCCGTTTTGCAGGTTGCCATGATGGGGGGCGAACTGTGCGATCGTTCATGAAGAGAAATCGTTGGGGCATAAAATTACTCTAGACTGAGCATAATCAATTGTGCCGTACCTGAGCGATCGCGAAAGAACGGAGTGAGGTTTTTGGTATAAAATTTTGCGTGAAATTTGATGAATGATGACACCCGCAAGCCCTTACCCTCGTGAACTCTATACAGCGAGATAGGTCGTCTGAAACAAATTGCAGCGATCGTCCCCTACGGATCTCCTTCTTTGGGTGTAAGGCACTGCCTCATCTGACTTCTAACATCAGAATTGGCAGAAGAAAACCAGTCCACTGCTCAGTTTTCTTGGTTTATCCAATTTAGGAGGTACAGCCATGAATTTAATTTTGAAACGTGCCCTGATGCCAGGTTTGGTGGCTACCAGTCTAGTCAGTGCCACTTTGCTTCCCGTCAAACCTGCGTCTGCTGACCAAAACTTCTGGCGCGATGTCGGAATTGGGGCAGGTGTAGGGGTTGGCTCCAGCATTGTGACGGGTCACAAGGTCGTGCCCAACATTATTAATGGTGCGGCGGCGGGTGCGGCTGTCAATCAGTCGCGTGATTTGCTGACAAAGAAGGGGAGTCGTCCTAATGTGCTGCACGATGCGGCGGTGGGTGCGGGGGCCAGCACCTTGACCGGGCAGGTTACAGGTCGTCGGCATAACGTCAGAAATGCAGCAAACGGTGCGGCTGTGGGAACGGTGATCAACATTCTCACCCCCAATGTTCGTCGTTAATGTAAGCAGAAATGCGGAATGATTGGTGAGCCGCATTTCGACTCCGCTCAAGATCGGCGATCGCAGGGCCAGAGAAGCTTGAGTTTGGTCAGTCAATCAGGTTTTTCATCGGTGGTCTGACCTGGATTGAGAAGGGCCAGATCTGGCGACTGAACCCTAAGGATCGGGGATTAAATAACCTGTAAAACTTATAAGTCTCTTCTGCCCTCATCCCTAACCCCTTCTCCAACTTGGGAGAAGGGGAACCGGACTCTTGCTTGCTCCCTCTCCCAAGTTGGGAGAGGGGCGGGGGGTGAGGGCGAATCCAAAGCCTTACAGTTTATTTAATTCTCATTCCTAAGAATGCCTCGATCGCCGTCTAACAAAACTGGAATGCCTACGGGTAGTGCTGCATTCTCGCCATCGTGACCAAAAGGCAGACCCGACACGATCGGAATTCCTAAATCACTGAGGCGATCGTGCAAAACTTCTTCCACGCTGAAGCTGGGGAGATTTTTGGGAGGATCGCATTGGCTAAATCGCCCCAAGGCAATTCCACAAACTTTTTGCAGCGCCCCCGACGATCGCCACTGGGTTAACATGCGATCGATGCGGTAGGGCGCTTCACTCACATCTTCTAAGGCCAAAATTACCCCCGACAAATCTGGCTGTAAGGGGGTGTGTAGCAAATGGGTGGCGACCGTCAGATTTGCAGGCAACAGAGGCCCGATCGCCAGACCGTTTCCCCAACCTGTACCCTGAAGTTCTGGGAGCGATCGTCCCTCGACCCAATCGAAGAGGCGATTTTTTGACCTCTCTGGCTCTTGGGCGATCGTGGTCAGCAAGGGAGCATGAACCCCAGAAACCCCTTGTAGGCTGAAACTCCATAGCAAACTTGTGATGTCTGAAAAACCAATTAGCCACTTGGGATCACCCACCTTGTCAGGGTCGGGGAACGTCCAGTTTTCGAGCAGTCTTGCGCCACCATAGCCCCCTCTGGCACAGAGAATGCCGCGACACTCCGGGTCGGTAAGGGCAGTTTCTAGTTGGATGCGGCGAGCGACATCTGTGCCCGCTAGATAGCCCCAGCGATCGTCAAATCCCTGGGTAACTTCGACTCGATAGCCCCGATCTCGCCAAACCTCCAGCCCCTTCTCGAAGGCCGTCAACTCGCGCAATGTGCCACTGGGCGCAATCACCCGCAGCAAGTTACCCGGCTTAAGCGGCGCTGGAATTTGGCAAGGCTTCATGGGAGAAAGGGGGTGAAAAGGGGACTGGTTTATCGGTAGGCATTTTGCTGGATGGTGGCAAACCAGGCTTCTAGACGATCGCCAAACGCTTCGAGAGAATATTGTGCTTCGGCGTGTTGACGACACACAGCACGATCGAGGTAGTCTAGCTTGGCGATCGCGGCTACCAGTCCATCGACACTATCCGGTGCGACTAGCCAGCCCGTTTTCCCATCCTGGACAATTTCTGACGGGCCGCCGCGACGATAGGCAACCACAGGAACACCACAGCATAGCGCCTCGATCGCCACGTTGCCAAACGCTTCTACCCAACGCGGAGTCATTAACAGCGCTCTCGCTTTCCCCAAGACTCGCTGTAGCTCAGTTGTAGAGAGGAACCCACCATACTCGATCGGCGCATTGGGGTAGTCGGTCAAAATCTTTTGCCAGTAGACTTCATCCTGAATCACCCCCCAAATCTTAAGCGGAATTCCTACGATCTCTGCTGCCGCCACCGCGTCTTCTAGCCCTTTTTCAGGCGCAATTCGACCGACCCAGGCAAGCTGATTTTGGGGCTGAGAACAGAACTGATAGAGCGACAGGTCAAAGCCATTTTGCAGATTGCGGCAGTGTTTCTTGAAGCGAAACGTTTCCGCTTGGGCGAAACTGTGAACGCCGATCGTCCCCGAAAACTCAAGGGCAACTTTCTCAATGATGTCATCCATTGCATCCGTCAGCGAACCCATACTGACCAGGTGAGCGATCGGGCGCTCAAAAAACGGCGTGAGATAAAACGGCAGCCAATCGTAAGCAAAATTGAACAACAACTCATACTCATTCTGCACTCGCCGTGCATAGTCCCACATATTCGCCAGCACTGAATTTTGCGGCAGTGTCACCTGTGCATCGCGTCCTTGAGTCTGAGCAGTGATTTGCAGCCTTCCAGAAATGGGGACGATCGATACCCCTTCCAAAACCGATCCCTCCGGAGCCACCACCGTAATCTCATACCCCCGCAACTTCAACGCCTGCGCCACACTCTTAAGCGTCAACTCGACTCCCCCCACCCAACCCCGAACCCCAGAGCACCCACAGAGGTAGAGAACAGTAGTAGTTTCATGGAAGAGCTGGGAAAATAGACTAAGTCAGAACTCTCTCACAGATTTAGCTCATTTTCAAATCTGTTAGTTGGACAGCTTGTGGCAGCCAAGCCTGAGAAAACAGCTTAGAGGATGTTTTAAAAGTCCTCCTCCGTGTATTTCACTACTTTGACTACCGAGGAACTGCTACAAAAGAATCAGGGTTGCCGGGTTTGCGATCGTGCTCTTGAGTTGCCCTTGAGTCCCAAGCCGCCCCTTAAAACACCCTCTTAGAGTATCGGTTATGCAGAGTCCTTTTTTATCTTAGAAAATTTACCTAGACAAACTCAGTACCTTATGTCAGAACTGTAGAAGCATTTCAACTTAGAGGAACTTCAATTAATGGATGTTGCTATTTTGACAGCGTTTCTGACTCCGTTTCTACCTTTCTTGACGAAGCTGGGTGAGAAAGCAGCAGAGAGTGCAGCCGGAAAACTTGGTACAGATGCCTGGGAGAAAGCAAAAGCACTTTGGACAAAGCTACACCCAAAATTGGAAGAAAAGGAAGCGGCTAAGGAGGCTGTGGATGATGTTGTTAAGAATCCAGAGGATGCGGACTTACAAACTGTTCTGCGAATGCAGTTAAAAAAGCTTTTAGAGAAAGACGAGAATGCTGCACTAGCGAAGGAACTCGCTCAAATCATGAATGAGAATGCTCCAGACGGCACTTCTGGAACACAGATTATTCAAACAGTGCTTGAAAACTCTGGAGTTGTTGCTGGGCAGATTACAGGAGGAACAGTGATCGGCTCCATTCAGATGAAAGATAAGGGATCTGCGAGCTAATCATGTACCACCAGCCAGGTTTCGACTGTGCTCAACCTTCAACCATCAAGGGTTGAGCACAGTCGAAACCCGATTCACTGGTATTTTATTTTCATGCAAACCCCTAACTCAGAGCTTGCACCAGTCTCAGGAAAGCAATTTTTTGGGCTTTTCATTCAAGCGCTCAAACTCGCCCCTCGACTGAAAGTCTGGGGTGGGAGAGTGCAATGAGTAAAATGTCCAAAATACCGCTTATTGAGACTGGTGCAAGATCTGATATAGGGTAGACCCCTAAGTTTAATTTTTAGGTTTACGTATGCCTGAGCCTTCAGCAATTCCACCTAAGCCTTCAACTTCGTCACATAGCAATGTACAAAATAATCCCGGTGTGACTGCTGGACAGATATCAGGTGGGATAACAATTGGCACAATGATTGTATATGCACCCCTACCCCATACTTCTGAGACTTCTAACAGTCAAGCGTCTCTCTCCTCTATTAGTAAGGATGTAGGCAAGAACCTTACAGGGGGTTAGAATCTTTTCGAGAAACTCACAAAGCGAATTTTTTTGGACGCAAAAATGAAATTGACACACTCCGGCAGAAGTTTTGTGCACTGCACGAGAGTCGCTCTAAAACACGCCTCTTACCAATTTATGGCCCGTCTGGATCGGGCAAGTCATCTTTGGCGCGGGCGGGTCTTGTTCCAGAACTAGGTGAGCGCCCAGTTTCCGGACGAGAACGTGCGAGAGTAGCCATTCTAAAGCCTACAGCACATCCGCTTGAATCTCTTGCCCAGATCTTGGCAAAGATTGTGACTCGTGATGGTGTTGCCCCGGTTAAAAAAATGCGAGAGTTTGCGGATGAACTGATATTGCAGAATCGAGATGGCCAATATGACGGATTGCGACGGATTGCTGCTGCGTTACCCGAAAGCACTGACTTGCCGCTGATTATTCTAGTCGATCAGTTTGAAGAAGTTTATACCCTTTGTTCAAGACCAGAAGAGCAAAATATTTTTATCAGCAACCTACTCCACGCAGCAAATGATCCTGCTCAGCAAGTGTCGGTCATAATCACGATGCGAAGTGATTTCTTAGCAGAAACTCAGCACTATAGCCAACTCAATGAGTTGTTTTCAACTCAGGGTTATCTTGTACCTGCAATGAATGCAAAAAATATGCGCCTAGCGATCTCAGAGCCAGCAAAACAAGCAGGCTATAAGCTCACAGAGGCAGCAGTAAGTTTATTAGTAGAACAAGCTATAGGCCGTGATGGAGTATTGCCATTACTTCAATTCACATTGTCTCAAGTTTGGATAGGGTTACAGGAAGGCAAAGATCCAGATGTAACCTTACGCGACCTTGGCGGGGTGGGTGGCGCACTTTCAAAAGAAGCGCAGCGAATATACGATGGCTTAAGTGAGATACCTAGAGGACAGGCGATCGCTAAACGAGTATTTGTAGGTCTTGTGGACGAAAAAGGTACGCAAAACACCCGTCATCGAGTTGCTCTATATAAATTGAGATCGCACAAGGATGACCCAAAAGCATTTCGACAGGTTATTGAGCGATTTTCTGATCGCGGTGTTCGCTTGATCACGCTGTCTGGAGAAATTGGCAGCAGTGAAATGGTAGAAGTGACTCATGAAGCATTGTTTAACCATTGGAACTTGCTGAGCCAATGGTTGGAGCACAAGCGTAACGATCGACCCTTCGAGCGACGACTAGAGTCAGCAGCAACGCATTGGAATCAAATGCACCGACCAGAAGGACTGCTTTGGCGCTCCCCTGATCTCGACTTGTTGGCAGATTTTGTTCGGCGCTCAAATGATGATATGACTCCTGAACAAATGGAGTTTTTTCAAGCTTCCAACCAAGCTGAAATCCATGAACAGCAGCAAAAACGTCAACGAGAACGTCAAAAAATTATTTTCCTATCTGTTTTGTCAGCGCTATTTGGAGTGATAGCCATTTTGCTCTTTTGGTTTTATTTGCAACAAAGTCAAGCACAAAAAACTATTGAAGCTGTTTTTCTCGGAAGCGATACAGAAAATATTTTGAAAGCTCTACCTGACCTAGAAAAATCAGCCAGTAAGTTAAGAGATGAAGTAGAAACACCTCAAACTTCAGATAATCCAGATAAGTATTACCGTCAGAAAAAGGTAGAAATCAACAAATTATTTGCCTATTACCGCAATATCTTAACCGAGACAGGAAGGCTTGGACAAGAAAATCAGCAATATAAAAATCAACTTCAACCAATAGCCGATCGAACAGAAAAAGCTTTGGCTGAACTCATTTCTAAGTATCGTATTTCCCAGCTTAAATCTGATCTAAAGCAGAACAACTTCGGAAAATATTTCAAAGAAAAGTCAGTGACCAACTTTCAAAACCAGTATTCAGGAGCTTTACGCACAACCTACGAAATCTTATTCACAACTTCGGGGCAGGAGCAGACTTAAATAAAGATGGTTTCGTAGGAGATCCACAAGAAGCGGCTCAAATGCCTTGCCAAACCTTAAAAGAAATTGAGGAGTTGTGGCGCAAGGCGACTGATGAAAAGTGTGGCTGGTACAACCGAGATGGATATTACGCGAATGATAAAGATTGTAAAAAACTTAGTGCCGACAGAGGTACGTTATATGCATCCATTTTTGGTCACAATACTGACGATGCTATCAATCGAATAAAACAGTGTGGAATACCACCTCGATAAATTAATTTCTTCTCTTCATGAATTTCCTCCAGACAAATAACTGAGAATCGCGAAGAGATATTCGTAGACAATCAATTCAATCTCACTGATAAACGTATGAGACACTTAAACAAGCTGCCACGTTACTGCAAAAGGGCTATAGGAAAGCTCAAGCACTTAATGACTGCTTTGGCAACAGGATTTCTGATTGCACTTCTATTTCAAACAGTCTTGCCAAGCCAAGCCACGGATTCTTCACTCAAGGCAACGTTTGATCCTTCTCGGATGAGCCAAGGAACGATTCAGATTGAAAATAATGCCTTTAGGGGGATAGTATGAGTTCTTCCAAATGGCAAAACGCCTGCGAAAGTTCCCAAAGATTACCCTGTGATGACAAGTTCAGGCAACGTTAGAGATCAGCTATGGGTTGCTGGAGACTCCAAATCCTGGGCACACTTTCAGTTTTGGGCGAAAGAGGCACACCGAAAACCGAGGGTTGATCCTATAGAACCCATTTGAGATCTAATCCTGGAGTCAAAAGCCTTACAGCTAGGTGGATTTCTCCATTTTCTGACAAAAAACGGTTTTGCTAAGCAGGCTCCAACACTAGTCG
>JAAUOZ010000273.1 GCA_012034655.1 Leptolyngbyaceae cyanobacterium CSU_1_3
GCGTCAGCCTATAGATTTTGGTTAGAAGGGGTGTGGGGCTGCGCCCCCAGCCAGTCTCCCACCTGCACCCCGTCCAAAATCTTTAATTTTATGCCCTGAAAAAGTATAGTGACTCGCCATCTGGTTCAGGGTTTGTGAATTCACAAAATCTGAACTCACAATTCGGACGGAGAACCGTAACCGATATCAATCAGTTACCGCATCTGAAATAAGAAGTCAAGTTTTGAAGAATTGGCGGTGCGTTTATTGATGCAACCTGGCTACATGCTGCTATCTGTCAAATTTACCCTAACAGAGTTGCAAGCATGGGGCGTTTCCTAGAAAATCTTTGTGTATCAAATATATAGAGTGGGTGTAATTTTCTACGCTACAAGCTTAGTCCACTATGGCATCCGTCACATAAAATGCAAGCGATTTTGCGCTGAATCTCAGATCTATCTTGCAGAGGACGAAGCCATCTGGGGCTGACTTTTAGCATTTGAGCTTTAGTTGTAGCGATCGCTGAGTCGTTTTTGTGTCACTTTCTTGTTTGGTTTTTTATGTGATAGCGCCAGCGATCGTATATGAGTTGTGTAATCAATTCATTTCACTGTTTTCTTTATGTCTGAATAAAGTGTTCTCCCAGCGATCGCTTATCTATATCCAATCAAGAACTAGCAGAGTTATGTCTTTTTAATTATAGTTTGGTCTTTTTTAATTGCGTCGCGATCGTTCAGCAACTATCAATTCTGTATTTTTTGCATTCCCTTATTTTGCATTCTCTTAGGAACGTGGATTCAATCATTCCGTCAACTGCAAGGTTGTCTCGCCCTCACCCCAACCCTCTCCCAGATTGGGAGAGGAAGAGTCCGGTTCCCCTTCTCCCCAGTTGGGAGAAGAAGGGATTGAGGGATGAGGGGGCAAGGCTTTGTCAGTCAACCAGGATGCAACCCCGCTAGACATAGAAATCTGGTAAATTGCAACTAGCAAAGACAATGAAATTAGATACACAAAACCACACAGAGTAGTGATTGCTTACACTACAAAATTGACTAGCTTTCCAGGAACGACAATCACCTTCTTAATTTCCTTGTTGCCAATATGACGCTGGGCAATCTCTGACTCACGAGCATATTGCTCGATCGTCTCTCGATCGCACTGCGCCGGAACTTGGATCGTCCCTCGCGTCTTGCCCAAAACTTGAATGACGATCGTCATTTCATCAGCCACCAGCGCAGACGGATCAAGCACAGGAAACTTCTGCGTATGCACCGAGTCAGAATGCCCCAACAAGTGCCAGAGTTCTTCAGCAATGTGAGGCGCAAACGGAGCTAACAATCGCAACAACGTTTGCATTCCTTCTGCATACACAGGCGAATCTTTAAGGGTGGCATCGGTCAGGGCATTGCTCAATTTCATCAACTCAGATATCGCAGTGTTGAATTGATACTCTCCCTGCAAATCTTCGGTTACTTCTTTGATCGCCGTGTGAATCGATCGCCGCAATTCTTTCTCAGCTTTGCCAAGCGCTTGCTGACTTTTGGCGGTGGGCTGGGTGGCTGCTGATGCAAATTCACCCACCAATCGCCACACCCGATTCAAAAAGCGAAACTGCCCTTCCACATCGGCATCTTCCCATTCCAAATCTTTCTCTGGCGGGGCTTTGAACAAGATAAACATACGGGCGGTGTCTGCTCCATACTGACTGATGACATCCCCCGGAGCCACGCCGTTGTGCTTTGATTTCGACATTTTTTCGTAGACCACTTCTAGCGCGTCGCCCGTCACCGGGTCGATCGGATGAGTCAAATCTGCAATATCAGCAGAAATTACATATCTACCCGTCTTCGGATTTTTGTAGGTTTTGCCCTGCACCATTCCCTGGGTGAGCAATCGCTGGAACGGCTCGCCGAAGTTGATGAGGCCACGATCGCGCAGCACTTTTGTAAAGAATCGCGAATATAGCAGGTGCAAAATCGCGTGTTCGATGCCGCCGACATACTGATCGACGGGCATCCAATCATTGGTGAGGGTGCGATCGAAAACCGCCTGATCATTCCGCGCATCGGGGTAGCGCAAGAAATACCATGACGAATCGATGAAGGTATCCATCGTGTCGGTTTCCCGTTTTGCGGGTGTCCCACAGGTTGGGCAGGGCACATGCAGCCAAGACTCTAGCTGACCCAAAGGCGAACCGCCGCGCCCCGACAGTTCGACATCTTCTGGCAAAATTACAGGCAACTCAGACTCCGGAACCGGAACCGCTCCACAATTTGGACAATGGACGATCGGAATCGGTGCGCCCCAATAGCGCTGCCGCGAAATCAACCAATCTCGCAACCGATACTGAATTCGCGCCTTCCCATAGCCCTTCTCTTCTGCCTTCTGAATCACGGCTTGTTTGGCAGCGATCGCTGGCATCCCATCAAACTCAGCCGAATTAACCAAAATGCCCGGCTCCGTGTAAGCCGCCGTCAAGGGCACAGAGGCATCGCCATCGGCTGGAATGATCACCGTGACGATCGCCAAATCATTCTGTTTTGCGAATACAAAATCTCTGGCATCGTGGGCCGGCACGCCCATGACTGCGCCAGTTCCATACTCATACAACACATAGTCTGCGATCCAAATCGGCACTTCTTGGCCTGTAAACGGATTGATCGCCCTTCCCCCAGTCGGAATGCCACGCTTGGGTTTGTCTTCCGCCGTGCGTTCCAGTTCGGTCTGAGCCGAGACTTCTTGAATGAACGCATCGACGGCAGCTTTGCGATCGGGAGTCGTAACCTGGTGCGTCAAGGGATGTTCGGGAGCCAGCACCACATAGGTTACGCCGTAGACCGTATCTGGGCGAGTCGTAAACACGCCAACCTTTTCATCGCGTCCGACGATCGCAAACTCCAAATAAGCGCCGATCGATTTGCCAATCCAATTTGCCTGCATCAGCTTAACTCGCTCTGGCCAGCCGCTCAACTGATCCAAATCATTCAACAAAGGTTCAGCATAATCGGTGATCTTGAGAAACCACTGACGCAATAATTTGCGCTCAACTTTTGCACCCGATCGCCACGACTTGCCATCGGCATCAACCTGTTCGTTGGCGAGAACCGTCTGGTCGATCGGGTCCCAGTTTACCGTGGCTTCTTTCTGATAGGCCAACCCTGCCTTAAAGAACTCCAAGAAAATCCACTGCGTCCAACGATAATAGTCGGGCGAGCAGGTCGCAATTTCGCGCTCCCAATCAAAAGAGATGCCCAACTGATTTAGCTGATCCCGCATCTGATCAATATTTTGGTACGTCCATTTTGCGGGTTGGGTGTTGCGCTCGATCGCCGCATTCTCCGCAGGCAAACCAAAGGCATCCCAGCCCATCGGGTTGAGAACGCGGTAGCCTTGCATCCGCTTGAGTCGGGCAATGACATCGACGATCGTATACACACGCACATGCCCCATGTGCAGATTTCCAGAAGGGTAAGGAAACATCGACAGCGCATAAAACTTTTCTTGGCTGCTATCGGTTGAGGTTTGGTTGAGTCCTTGCTCAGCCCAAACTTGTTGCCACTTCTGCTCAATCTCGGCGGGGGTGTAGCGATCCACGATCAAAGCTCCTGTAAATCGGTTGTTTCCCTATTCTATTCGGGTTGAGGTCTGGGAGTGTAAACTACTCCCCGTCGCTTACGCTGAACGGCAGGGTGGTTTCATGGTCGTCAGAGGAATCGTGAAAAGCTGATTACTTTGTCTCAAGTTGAGCAACATCTTGGGAGGCGCAAACGAGCTTTCAGTACTTTCGGTTTTTCCCCTTAGACAATGAAACTACCCTGTTCCCACATCGGGCGAGAGGGGTGAGGGGAAAGTCTCTCACAACCATGAAACCACCCTGCATTTAGGGAGTTGCGAGTTAATCATGCACCGCCAGCCAGGTTTCGACTTCGCTCAACCTTCAACCATCGAGGGTTGAGCGAAGTCGAAACTCGATTCACTGGTATTTTATTTTTATACAAACCCCTTAGGGCAACCACAGGGGAATTTTCCCTACAAATTTCATCCCTCTGTTAGGACTTTCATCCCTTGTCTTTAGGCTTTTCCTCCTTCCAGCGCCCCGACTTTTTCGCAGCTTCAGTCAACAGATACTCGATTTGAGCATTCACACTCCTCAAGTCGTCTGCTGACCATTTTTCTAGCAGCTTGTAAAGATTCTCGTCTAGCCGCAGCAAAAATCGTTTCTTCTGTCCCATGTCTTAGTTGTAGAGTGTGCCCGTATTGATGACGGGTTGGGCGGTTTGCTCAGAGGTCAAAACGACTAGCAGATTGTTAATCATCGCCGCTTTGCGCTCGTCATCTAACTCAATCATTTGTTCTTGACTGAGACGATTTAAAGCTTCGCTGACCATGCCGACTGCACCCTCAACAATTTGCCGTCTGGCATCGATTAAGGCTTTTGCTTGCTGTCGTCGCAACATCATTTGGGCGATTTCTGGCGCGTAAGCCAGATGAGAAATTCGGGCTTCCAGCACTTCGACCCCCGTAATTTGCAGGCGAACTTGCAGTTCTTTTTGTAAAGCGTGGGCGATTTCGTCAGGGATGCCTCGCAGAGAAGGAGTGTGAGCCTCTGGGCTGTCGTAAGGATAGCGAATCGCCAGAGCACGAATGGCAGTTTCGCTCTGGATGGCAACAAATTCTTCATAGTCATCTACGGCAAACCTTGACTTCGCAGAATCGAAAACCTGCCAGACCACTACCGCAGCGATTTCGATCGGGCTGCCGTCTGCATCGTTAACCTTAATAATTTTGCTATTAAAGTTGCGAAACCGCAGTGAAATCTTTTGACGACTAGCAAAGGGATTGGTCCACCAAAAGCCCGATTCGCGAATGGTTCCTACATATTTACCAAACACGACCAAAACTGCCGCCTGGTTTGGTTCGACGCTAAAAAACCCAGACAGAGACGGAATCACCACCACCAGCAAGGTTGCAGCCACCCACGCCACCACCTCGGCAACCGCATCTTCGCCTCCCAAAAAATCTGTAACCTTCAAGCCTCGTTGCAGCAAAGTTTCTAGCCCATGCACACTCGACCAAAGATACCACCCGCCTCCTAGAACGATCGCCCCCACCACTGCCAGCATGACAAACCCATTGATCTTAAAGGCCGGCAATTCTTGAATGTTTTGTTCCATGATGCAATACCAAAATTATATCGCGATGATATCATCATACTATCAAAAAAGGTTGACTGGCAACACTCAGAAGACCCTCGCCCCAAGAAGGGAGCTATCAGTCTTGTTTTTTCTGGTTCCCTCGACCTTGGGGAGAGGGCTAGGGTGAGGGTAGCGTATTCGTGCAGGAGTTTTAATAGGTTAGGTTAGGCTGAGTTCATTTTGTCAGTTGCAATAATGTGAACATCAATGTTTTTTAGAGATCGCAATAGCTTATGGGTGAGTGATCCGTGTAGCATCAACTTCCATCTAGAACGTTGGCTTTCACCAATGACAATCTGAGCGATGTAATAGTTTTTTGCAACCTCTACGATCGCTTTCGCTTTGTCATGGTTTGTCGCTCGAATAAACTCTCCACCAAATTCTTTACAGAGTCTTTCGCAGGTTTCGATATGCAAACTCTCTACTTTGGTAAGGAAGCGATCTGGAGCATCCACAAACAGGCAATAAAAGGGAGCGTGCATATATCCCGCAATGCGAGCACCCCGTCGAATCAGTTGAATCGCATTTGGATAGGTTGAGACACAGACTAAAACTCGTTCATGAATGCTGCAAAAAGGAGCATCGGTTTTTGTCCCATTTGATGCTTGCTCAAGGGCATTTTCCTCAATGTTATCAGCGACTTCTCGTAAGGCTAATTCTCTCAAAGCAATCAGGTTACGTCGTTGGAAAAAGTTTTGCAGAGATTGATCAACCTTTTCAAGAGCATAGACTTTACCGGACTTCAAGCGGTCTTCTAGAGTTTCCGGCGTGACATCAATCACCACCACCTGATCAGCTTCTTCCAACAGACGATCGGGAAGTCGTTCTCGTACCACAACCCCTGTAATGCGGGCAACGAGGTCGTTTAAGCTCTCTAGATGCTGAACGTTGACCGTTGAATAAACATCAATCCCTGCGGCTAAAACTACTTCCACATCCTGATAGCGTTTTTCTCGCTGAGAACCGGGGATATTGGTATGTGCTAATTCATCAATCAGAACCAGTTGCGGTTGGCGATCGACAATTGCATCCGTATCCATCTCAGACAAAATTGTGCCAGAGCAGTTGATTTGCTGTCGGGGCAACATTTCTAGCCCTTCTGCCTGTTGCGCTGTCTCCTGCCGATTGTGAGTTTCGAGTAAGCCAATCACAACATCAATACCTTCTTGGCGAAGGCGATGTCCCTCTTCCAGCATTCGGTAGGTTTTACCTACGCCAGGAGCCATGCCAATAAAGATCTTATGCTTACCGCGACGGGCAGGGCGAATATAGCTGCTATCTGGAGAAGAATTGGATGACTGATACATATTAAATTAGCAACTATAGCGATCGTATTTGGTTTGTAAGAAAGCATTTCATTCTCACAAATCATTTAGCAATACTTCGGACATTTTTTTGAACGATTTCAAAAGGCTTACAGGCTCTACGGTTTCAGAATTGAGCTATTTTTCAAAGTGCAGGTGTAGCGCTAAC
>JAAUOZ010000274.1 GCA_012034655.1 Leptolyngbyaceae cyanobacterium CSU_1_3
GAACCGTTTCTTCACCTTCATCTACTCGACGACCCACCACCACCACCTTTGCTTGTTGTTGAGCATAAGCGATCGCGGTTGCACGACCAATTCCTGAAGTTCCGCCAGTGACTAACGCCACTTTATCCTGAAGTATCATCCTGTTTCTCCTGTTCCAATCAATATTGACCTTCAAAAATCGAACTCCGATCCGTTTAGCAATTACCAACCTCGTAAAGCTGGTCTAATCTTCTGTAAATTTCAGCACAATTTTGCCCCGTGTTCCTCCCTGCTCTAGACGCTGATGTGCCAGAACGACCCGATCCCAAGAAAATACTGAATCAATCACTGGGCGAAGCTGATGACGCTCTATGAGTTTTGTCAAAGCCTCTAATTTTGCTCGGTACTGTGGTGTGAAAACAAAATGGATAGTCAGATTCTTGCCCCATGCTTCGATGAGTGACTGCGGCGTTTCAGTGTCTACAATGCTCACAAGCCTGCCGAATGGGCGAATAATTTCTAGGCTACGCTGGATTGTTTGCCCACCGATCGTATCCAAAACTAAATCAACACCTAGCCCGTCTGTTTCCTGATAAATAACTTCCGCGTAATCTTCGTTTTTGTAATCAATGGCTCGATCTGCGCCAAGTTTTTTAACAAAATCGAGATTTTTAGAACTGCATGTTGTAAAAACATAGGCTCCCATCGCTTTTGCAAGTTGAATTGCAATAGAACCAACGCCACCAGCACCCGCATGAATTAGAACTGATTCCCCAACTTGAAGATTGCCTCTCGTTACTAGGCAATCCCAAGCCGTCCCTCCTGCAAGCGGAAAACACGCTGCTTCAATGTGCGACATGTTAGAAGGCTTAAGCGCAACAATCCCTGCATCAGCAACATGATATTGAGCATAGCTGCCAGATTCTCCAAAAATCTGCGGCGAGTAATAAACTTCGTTTCCTACCTCAAAGTCTGTCACTGACTCTCCAACTGTCTCAATAACTCCTGAAATGTCAACTCCGATAATTGCTGGTAATCGAACCAAGTCTTTATAGTCACCACGGCGAGTCTGATAATCAACTGGATTGATCGATGTCGCACACACCCTTACTAGAACCTGATTAGGTTTTGGCATTGGCTTGGGCACAGTTTGAATCTCAAAACTCTCAGCACCACCAAATGTTGTCAGTACGGCTGCTTTCATACATTCCATGAGGGACTCCTATTGCTATTCTCGGTTTGCTGGTTGGATCGACAGACAGATAAATGTTGCTAGTCGCGTCCTGCCACAATAATCTTTTCGGCTAAACCAACCGGGTTAGAAAACATGACCTCATGACTACCGGGCATTTGCACGAACCGAAATAGCCCCAAGCGGCTAGACATTCTCGGATGCCAACCCCACTGTTCGCCTTGAGGGAGAACATTATCTTCTGTACAGTAGAGGTAACTTTTAGGAATGGGCAGCGAGTAAAACTGCTTCAAGTTCAACTTGTCAATGAATGGTTGATACGCTTGGGGCGATAATTGTGCATAACTCGATCGAGCGAGTTCCAGGTCAGCGTCGTTGAGAAACCCTTCTCGCCAAACCTCAAACGGCATCATGATTGTCCGATCGCCCGATTCTCTCGCTAGATTGTCGAATAACGCTTGAGAGTCGGGTGGGAAGTTATCTCTGAGGCTCTCACCATCGTTGAGGACAAAGGCATTGAAGAAGATAAGCCGTCGAATGCGATCGCGAATCACTTCAGCAACTTTGGCAATAATAGTCCCGCCGAAACTATGTCCTAATAGGACGATATCGGTTAAATCTTTGCCGACAATGTAATCTACTATCGATTGCGTGCATTGAGCATGGTTGACATTTTTATTTACACCTTTACCGTGTCCGGCAATTGTGGGAGCAAACGCCTGATGCCCTTGGGCTTCTAGCTGTTCGATCGCTTCGTTCCAAGCAGAACCCTCGTGCCATGCGCCGTGAACCAAGACAAAAGTTGACATAGAATTGCTCCTTAAAGTAATTCAGCGTTCTAATATCGAATCTTTGACACTCTGCGCTCTAAAGAGACGCAGATTCTTGCATCAGATAGACCAAAGCCTAATCCGAATGGGCGCTGTCAAAACGCCTCTAGTAAGTCCGCTCAAGTCTAAGTTGAACTTTCCCTTTACGTTTAACTTGCGAAGTATATTTGCCGCCCCGTTGCAATCAGCATTGATATATCCAAAGGTTGAAGTCCGGAACAATCCACGCTTTACCCGTTTGCCCGATGATTTCCAGCTCTGGGGTTTTTCACCATATTTTGGGAGTTCATCGTTACCCTTGAAAGCTTGCCTTAGAGGTATAGGATTCTTCCGTTTCCTCAAACTGAATCCCGTACTGTTCGCACAGCCCTTGTATTCTGTCTTTTAGCTTGGCAGTTGGAACAGAGACAAACTTTTGATTCGTTTTCTTCCCCATATTGGCGCTATCCTTCTGCCCTTTGTTCCACCCAAATACAATCAAGCCGATACCATTTTCTAGGCAGTGGTTAACAACAATTCGAGCAGCTTTATTCACGGCATCACGCATCTGACGATTACGTTTTTCAGTGATTTGCGCTAGCGTTCTAGACCAGAATCCTTGTGGCTTTCCGTCTTTCATTGTCGAAACTTGCTTGTTGTACCACTGATTTAACGCTTTAAGTTCCTTACCATCAACAATAAAGCTAGTGCCGATATTGCTCGCGCAGGTTAGCCAGTTATTCAGACCGGGATCTAAACCGAGTGCTTTTGATGGGTCTAGCGGACAGGATTCTGTTTGCATTGGGTAGACAAACTCAGCATAAAACGCGCCGTTTCTTGGAAGAATCCGAATCTCTCTAATTGCTTTCCAATCGAGATTAGAGGGCATTGGTAGAAAGAATTCGCTGATTCCAAACCACGCTTTAACCTGATTGCCTAGCGGGAATCTAATCTGGTTGTTTACCAATTTCAGCCATCGTTTCGGATAAGTTACGGTGAACAATCCTCCTGATTTCCGGTACTTTGGCGCTAATGGTTTTTGGTCTAACTCTCCCTTTCGAGATTTGGCTAACAACTGCTTAAACGACTTGAACGCTTCACCTACATTGAGGCAAGTTTGCTGCATTGAGCTTGCGTACCCTGCCTTGAAATGACGATTTGTTTTCATTTCGGCAGTGAGATCAAAACCGCTTACGATTTTGCCAGTTTTGAACCACACCTGACGAGCATAGTAAACCGCGCAGTTGTACAGGTCATTCGACTCAGAACAAAGATACTCAATAATTGCCTGAGTCTCTCTGTCTGACTTGATTAGAACCTGCTGACATCCAAACAATTGAATCACCTCTTTCGGTTGATAAATAATTGACTGTCTACAAATCTAATGTTAGCCTGTATTTTTGCTTCAACTCTTTCCATTACTTCAGTGCTGCTGTTGCTTCAATCTCAACTAATGTTTCTGGAGAGGCGAGTGAGGCAACACCGATGCCAGTCAGCGCGGGACGCGAGTCTGTTAGAAATTGCGCGAGAATGGGTGCAATATCCTCTAAGAATTCTCCAAATTCACCGCGAATGTAGATGCGAAGGTTCAGTAAATTCTCGACTGAGCTTCCCGCTGCATCCAGGACGATTGTTAGATTGTTTAGCACATTCTTGAGTTGTCCTTCGACGGTATGGGACGAAACTTGGTGATTCATATCCCAGTCAACCTGACCCGAAATGTAAACAATACCTGATGCGGTATCGACAACAGCGTGGGACAATCCGTGCGGTCTTCCATCGTAGCGTTCTGGCGGATTAATCAGTTGCTTTCTCATTGTGTCTAAGTCCTTTTTCCTAGCTATCTGGAGTGTAGTCAGTTTTAGTGTTCGGTTTCTTTCAGATTCTTAGGGTGTAGGGTGTTAGCGAACTTACTTGAGTGTCATTCCTGTGACTTGTTTGAACTGTTGCGTCAAATGGCTTTGGCTGGAGAAGCCGACTTGTAAGGCAATGTCTGCGCTCGCTAAATCTGCTGACTAGCACTAACAAACAAGTCAAATATAGATAGAGCTTAGTGACTTGCAGCAACAATGGCTGCCATCAACTCTGTTATTCTCCAGCGTCCGGTATATCGAATGTTATTGATAAATAGGACTGGAGCAGCCGTTATTCCACTCTTGCATCCACTTTCGATATCCTCATTGATGCGATCGACATGCACTTGTTTAGACAACTCTTTAAGAAACTGAGGAATATCAAGCCCTAAATCATTGGCGTACTCGATAAGATAACCATTCTCCAACTTTTGTTGATGGATAAATAAAGTGTCGTGCATCGACCAAAACTGTCCTTGGGCAGCGGCGGCTTCAGCGGCTTGGGCTGCCCGTTGAGCATGAGGATGAATCTGTATTTGCGGAAAATGACGGAAGATCAAGCATAAATAATCCTCTCCAAAAGAAGCACTAAGCTCTCGTTCGATCGCTTTAATCATCTTGTAAACGTTCGCACTTCTAGAGCATTGATAGTCTCCATACATCACCAGCACTACCTTGGCACTCAGCACACCTTGCATCCAATCTTGGGTTGAAGGTGGGACAAGTAAGGAACTGTGGCTGCGATCGTCGTTCATTTTTCTACATCTGCATCAAGCATGGAACCTTGCAATTAACTTGCTCAATTCATTGCCTGCATAACTGTTTGCATAAATTCAATATAGGCGATCGCCTTCAAGCCGTCGTCTATAGCGAGTTAAATCTTTTACAGTACAAATTGATAGAGTAACCATTCCATCGCGGAGTAGAAGGCTGGTTATAACTTAAGTTAGAATCCGAATTCGATCGAAAGTACAACCCTACAAACTAACAATGCCGCGTTTGACGGCAACAATCACAGCTTGAGTACGATCGCTCACATCTAATTTATTCAAAATCCGATTGACATGAGATTTAACAGTGCCTTCACCAATACTCAAAGCATCAGCAATCTCGGCATTGCTCATCCCCTGTGCCAGTGCGCGGAGGACTTCTAGTTCTCTTTCACTTAGTTCTGGATTGCTGAGGCGCTGTACCAACTTTGCTCCCACATCGGGCGGAATATATTTCTGACCTCGATGAACGGTGCGGATGGCATTTAGAAGCTCGTCCGGTTCAGTTTCTTTCAAGGTGTTGCCAATGGTAGTCTCAAAGAACTGGAAACCTTGCTTCTCCTCTCTCATGATTTGAATTACATTGACGACATTACCAAACTGATGAGTTTGTGTGAAAGTGCAGGACGCTTACACAATCGCCTCCGCCAAAACCTGCAAGGGGTGTAGGGTATGAATTTAGGAATAAGTTCACATCCAATTCTGCTCACACCCTACACCCCAACTACCACAACAATCTCTGTTCCTTGCCCAGGTTGACTCCGAATCGTCAGTTGTGCGCCGATGCGCTCTGCCCGTTCGCTCATGCCGAGTAAGCCAAAACCCTCAGAGGGTGGAATACTCCCAACTCCAAAGCCCTGTCCATTGTCTTTCACGCGCAAGCAAACCCGATGGGGATCGTAGATTAGCTCCACTCGAATTTCGTCAGCATTGGCGTGCTTGGTCGCATTGGTTAAGGCTTCCTGCCCCATCCGTAGTAGGTTACTCTCGACTTCAGTGGGTAGAGCATACGCCGCACCTTCAATCTCATAATATAAAGTAGTATCCATTGCGGCAGTTCTGAGTTGAGCGACAAGACGATGTAGCGCACTTTGTAAACTGCCCTCCTCCAAAAGCTGAGGGCGGAGCGCAACGACCGATCGCCGCGCTTCAACCAGTCCAGTTCGCGCCAGTTCTTTGATCAGGTCTAGATGTGCTTGAGTGGCTTCTAAATCATCCGTTAGCACCTGGTTTGCCGCTCCTACCTGAGCCAAAATGCCTGTAAACGCCTGAGCGAGGGTGTCGTGAATTTCGCGTGCCATGCGGTTGCGCTCTTCCAAAATCGAGGCTGCTTCTGCTTGCTTTTGCAGCGTAATATCTCGCGCCAGCCAAATTACCTGTTCATGCCCAATCGGGGCAATGCGAGCCGAAAACCAGATCTCTCGTCCAGCGATCCACAGACTGTATTCAACGGTGAGTATCTGTTGGGTTTTCACCACCTGCTGAATATAACTCAGGAATTCATCAGCTTGTTCCTTGGCATAAAGTTGATGCAGTGTTTTGCCAATACCCTCCTCCCTACATAACAACTCTCCATAGGATGGATTCCCTTTGATTGCACAGATCAATTGCCCTTCAGTGGTGAAGATGAAAAGCGGATCGGGAATGGCTGAAAAAAGCGCTCGCAGTTCTGCTTCAGAGGCTTGCAGCGCGACTTCTGCTGAGACGCGATCGCTAATATCTACAACCACTTCAGTCTGACGACGACCCGTGATAAAGACATAAGCACCTTCAGCGACAAATCGCTTGGCAGTAGCAAGACCGATGCCGCTGGAGCCGCCAGTGACAAGCGCAACTTTTCCTAAGAGTTTTTGTGTTCAGGGGGCGACAAGCGCCCCTGAACCTTTACAGGCAAATGTTTTCGCACGATCGACCCGCCTCAAAAATTTCGGCTTATCGACAAAATAATCTCACGAGTGAAAAAGTACCTAGTTGTGATAAAAAAGAAGGGTCCTGCTAATACCACAAGACCCAAACCAATAATATGTTGCCC
>JAAUOZ010000275.1 GCA_012034655.1 Leptolyngbyaceae cyanobacterium CSU_1_3
TGCGCCCCCAGCCAGGGTTCCACCCCTGCACCCCGTCCAAAATCTTTAATTTTATGCCCTGACAAAGTATAGTTTGTTGCGAAATAGAGACCTCTGGGTCGGGGGTCTCTAGAAAATTTTGGGAGGGTGACTTGCTTCATGCGTTTTTGATGGTGCTATTTTTTCCCAAAAATAATAGCACCCTCCCTTGAGAGTGCTCTAACTGATGTGGCAGATTATTGAAAGAGGGTCAAAGTCCCCTAAACGCAAAGGCCACTCAAGGGACTGAATGCCAGTCCAGGGTTCCAGTCCCTTTAAGCGGACTTTGCCCGGCTAAACGGACTTTGAGTGGATGGAATGAAACCGCAGCAGCGGAGTTTTAAACCATCTCCTAGGAATGTGGATTGATGAATGCCGAGATTTTCGCCCTCATCTCCTAACCCCTGCTCCCAACTTGAGAGAAGGGGAACCGGACTCCTGCTCCCTCGCCCAAATTGGGAGAGGGCTGGGGTGAGGGCGAGACCACCTTGCAGTTGACGGCATGATTGAATCCACCTTCCCTAGAGCTTTGTGCCACAGTCTGGACAAAACTTATTGCTGATCACATTCTTAGCGCCGCAGTTGCCGCAATAGACTAGCTCGATCGCTGGCTCCAGTTTTTTAGGCTCTGGCAGACCGATCATCTGAGCGTTACTGTGACCATTGGGAACCATCGGATAGCAGTTTTCGTGACGGTTGACGCGCACATCCATCAGCACTGGGCCACGATGAGCCAACATTTCAGCGATCGCAGCGCTCAGTTCGTCTCGCGACTGCACCAGCATTCCCTTCACCCCAAAGGCCTCCGCCAGCTTCACGAAGTCCGGCATTCCCACTTCCATATTGGAAGAAGAATAGCGCTCATCATAAAACGCTTCCTGCCACTGACGTACCATGCCCTGCCAGCCATTGTTGATGATCACCGTTTTGACGTTGATCCGGTGCTGGGCCAGGGTTGCTAGCTCCTGCAAATTCATCTGGAAGCTAGAATCACCACTGATACAAATCACTTCCTCATCGGGCACTGCCACCTTTGCCCCCATCGCCGCAGGTAGCCCAAAGCCCATCGTCCCCAGCCCTGCACTCGAAATCCACCGTCGAGGGCCATTCTTGAGAAATTGGGCCGCCCACATCTGGTGTTGCCCCACATCGGTTGTGTAGTAAGCGTTAGGAGCTTGCCGCCCAACTTCGACAATCACCTCCTGGGGCGAGAGCTTGTTGGGATATTGGGGCACTTCTAGGGGGTAGTCGGTTCGCCAACGATCGATCCGTTGGAGCCAAGATTTAGTTTGGTCGGGATTGGTGGGATCGCCCTCTTCGGTGCTGCGGTGGAGTAGATCGATCAGAACTTGCCGCACATCGCCCACGATCGGCACATCTGGCATCCGCACTTTGGCCACTTCTGCGGGGTCAATGTCGATGTGAATCACTTTGGCGCGGGAGGCAAATTCGTCTAATTTGCCAGTGACGCGATCGTCAAATCTTGCCCCCACGGCAATCAGCAAATCGCACTCTGTCACCGAGAAGTTGGCGTAGGCTGTGCCGTGCATTCCCAACATGCCCACCGAGAGCGGGTGGTGCTCGTCGAATGCGCCGATGCCCATCAGGGTAGTGGTTACGGGCAAGTTGAATCGTTCGGCGAGTTCGGTGACTTCGGCGTGGGCGTTGGCAGAGATCGCCCCGCCACCCACATAGAGTAAAGGACGCTCTGCTTTACGAATCAGCTTCAACGCTTGACCAATTTGGCGTGGGTTTCCTTTCAGCGTGGGGCGATAGCCAGGCAATCTCACGGAGCCAGGGTCAACGGGCAGATAGTCAAATTCTTCTGCGCCTACGTCTTTAGGAATATCCACCAAAACGGGGCCAGGGCGACCTGTGCTAGCGATGTAGAAGGCTTCAGCAATAATTCTGGCCATGTCTCGCGGATCGCGCACCACATAGGAGTGCTTGACGATCGGCAGCGTAATTCCGTAAATATCGGTCTCCTGGAAGGCATCACTGCCGATCGCCCGTCGCGGCACTTGCCCCGTCACGACCACCATGGGGATCGAGTCCATATGTGCGGTGGCCATGCCCGTTACTAAATTGGTTGCTCCTGGCCCAGAGGTTGCAAAGCAAACACCGACTTTGCCAGTTGCGCGGGCGTAACCATCGGCAGCGTGGGCTGCGCCTTGTTCATGCCTGACCAGAATATGCCGAATGCCACCTGCCGCTTCTGCTCGATAAAGCTCGTCGTAGATGGGCAAAATTGCCCCACCGGGATATCCAAAAATATCCGTTACGCCGTGCCGTCTTAGGCTGTCAATCAAGGCAAATGCACCCGTCACCCGTTTTACTGCCACACTTTGCAATTGCACTGGGGAAACCTCACCAAACTGTATAGGATGGATAATTTTTGTATCTAAGGCTGCAAATAATAGAAATTAGTGTAGTGCTGATTACGATCGCTGTCGAGTCAAATCGATCAAACAAAAGATTCGTAATGCTTACTATGTTTACACTTTAACGGTTATAACCGCTTAAATCGTGTAAGGAATTGTTGACAATTTCTTTAGATGGCATCTCGAAGAACTTGGCGCGTATTTCGCCAAGCCCAGACCCCCACCCCTACCACGACGATGCTCATACCGATCAGCACAATCCGCAGCCCCAACGGGTCAGAGTCGGGCCGTTGCGCGAATCGGTTAATGCCATCAATGAGCGGCCCTGTGATTGCTAGCGGCAAACTCAGCGCAATGTTGACAATGTTATTTTGAAAGCCAAACACTTTGCCTCTCATGGTCTCCGGCGTTTGATGCTGGATCAGCGTCTGCATAGGAACCGCAACCAAAGAAGCCCCAAACCCAAAGACACCGCTCAACACCAAGCTCACTTCTACCCTAGAAGTAAAGGCAAAAATTGTCAGCACAAACGCCATAAACAGAAACCCAAACAGGGGCAATGGTTGGTGACGCAGACGATCGCCCACCTGCCCCAACAGCGCTGCCCCAATCACCATTCCAATCCCAGATGCCGCCAGCAAAAAACCAAACTGAGTATCCTTCAAGCCAATTTGCTGAGTCAGGTTGATCGCCAAGACCGTCAATGCTGCCAACACTGAGTAGAGAATCATCAACTGCAACATGGCATTGCTGACCAATCGATCTTTTTTGAGATACCTCAGCCCTGCCTTAAAGTCGCTCCACGGATGAACAGCAACCTCCTGGGGCTGCTCATTTTTTTGCAGTGGAACCAAGTAGAGGACAAATCCTGCGGAAAGATATAAGAGGGCAACCAGAACTTCTTGCCCCCATTCTCGATTCAGGCTGGTGGCAAATTCTAAGAGGGGAGCGCCGATCGCAAAACCGACAATCAGCGAACCCATCATTGTCGTCGAGAACAGAGCATTTGCAGTCAGAAGGTTTTCTCTTCGCACCAAAAAGGGGATCACGGCTTGTTCGGCGGGGGCAAAAAATTGAGTGAAAACCGATTCCAAAAAAGCGATCGCCAACAAGATCGCAAACGCTTTAGGAATGAACGGCAATAGCAACAACAACACGCCCCGCGCCGTATTGCACCCACTGAGAATGGCTTTTTGTCGTAGCGATCGACAAAAATTCCGGCGGCTGACCCAAAGAAAATAGCGGGCAGAGTTGCGGCAATCATTACGGCAGAGCGCATGGAATTTTCTGGCATCGTCCAGCCATTGACGCTGGGCGGCTCATAGCTGACCAGTAACGCAATCAGCAGCACAAAAAAGACCTTATCTGCCAGTTGAGACAAGACCTGCCCAAGCCATAAAATCATAAAGGCACGGTTTTTGACCAAAGCCTGGAAGCCAGTACCAGAGGGCTGAGAGCTAGTTGGGAGCATAAAGTGATGAATTGCTTAAACATTTGGTAGACAACCTCCCCAGGGTCTTTGTCAAAGTCTAGACACGAGCCAGTGTCAAAGATTCTCCACAAAAGATTCTCCACAACTGTATCTGAAATACACAATGTCGGACGGGTGCACAGGATATTTCCAAGGAGGGAGGACACGGCTAGTTGACTGACAAAACTCAGAAGACCCTCGCCCCAAACCCTAGAAGGTGTTTTAAGACTCCGTTGCTGCGGGCCTCATTTCACCCGTGACTGGAAACCTGGTCTCGCATTCAGTTCCTTGAGTAGACTGGGTGCGGTTAGCCCTGGATTTTTAATCTGGAGTGGGGCGCGATCGTAGCCAGACGGTTCTAAAACACGCCCTGAGTTAAGAAAGCAGAATGAGTTAAGAAAGCAGAATGACTGATCAGTCGAAACCCGGCATCTAGTTGGCTTCAATTCCATCCTGCTACTTAAGTTACTAGCCAGATCTTTGATTTTTGGATTGACCGCCGCCAGAGTTTTGAAGGCTCAAGCAAAAAATAGGGAGCTTTAACATCTCAACTTTCTATGGTTTATTTCTATTTTTTAGTGTCGGCTTGAAGATTGGTTTCTGACTTTTGTAGTAGCGCAGTTAGGAAAGTGGTGAGGGCGAGGGGCTGAGGAGAGGTGTGAGTTGGAGAAACCCATCGTCCCTGAACGGTTTGAGGCGATCGCCACAGATCCAAATGAGCGACCGCAGGGTCAGCGTAGAAACTGTCTAACCCTGCGCCCCACCAGGCAGAACTCCAGTGAGTAAAGCGATCGTGGCTGACCCGATAGATCGGAAAATCTCCCCCCAGAGGCACGCCCCACCCCATCCAAAGCAATCAGACCTTTAATGCTGCCCCCCTGTTTCTGCCAGAGACGTGCTGCCCCGATCGCCCCTACCACACCCGCGCTAAATGCAATCAACAACAGCGGCTCATCCCTACGATCGCCCAAAAAACCCAATAAGTGTTGCGGCGAATAGGGCGGCATCTCAGGCGGCGGAACCCACACTCGCGATCGGTCTCCATCCCACTGCATCCCCTCCAAGAAGCCCGCCGTCAACTCTGCACCATGCATCCCCGCACAAATCACAATCTTCATTCTTCCCCTTTTTTCGCTCCCCCTTCCTCCCTTTTCCTCCATCCCTCCTCCCGGCGACGGATTCCTAAAAATCCTTATCTTTTCTACCAATTAATGCCCCCAGAGGGGATGTTAATGTAAACCAAGGCGTGGAGACATGCGCTGCATCTTGCGTCTCTACCGTTCCAAACACGCTAACAATTTGCGTTCATTTACATTCATTTACATTGAGGATAAAACGTGGTTGCTACGCCTGAAAAACTCCACCAATCTACATCCAACGCCTCTGCTTCGCACGATCGGGTTGCCGTTCTGCTGATGGGCTATGGCGAAGTTGAAAGCTACGAAGACTTTGCCAACTATAACGAGCAGGCTCTTAACCTTCTAACTGCCAAGTTTGCACCCGTACCCACCTGGGTGTATCCCCCTCTGGCAAAGCTTTTGGCGATGTTTGATCTGCACGAATGGAGCCACCAGCACGATCAATTTATTTCTCCTCACAATGCCATTTTTGAGCAACAACGGGCAGGCGTTGAGAAAGAATTGCAGACACGATGGGGCGATCGCATCAAGGTCTTCAAAGCGTTTAACTTTTGTCAGCCATTCTTGCCAGAGCAAGTGTTGACGCAAATTAAACAAGAAGGATTCGACAAAATTCTCATCTATCCTCTGTTGGTGGTCGATTCGATTTTTACCAGTGGTATAGCGGTTGAGCAGGTAAATCTAGGACTGGCTAAACTTGCCGATCCCGCTACAGAACACTGGCTCAAAGGAACCCGTTACATTCCGTCCTTCTATGATCAGCCCGACTACATTGACCTGATGGCAAGCTTGGTCGAAGCCAAAATCAAAACCGATCTGGCAGTGGCGCATTTGCCCTCCCAGACGGGGATCGTGTTGATGAATCATGGCTGCCCCCACAAGGCAAAGGGCTTTACTTCTGGGATTGATGAGAGTCAGAAGTTGTACGATCGAGTCCGCGATCGCTTGATCTACCGCTATCCGCTGATCTCCGTTGGCTGGCTCAACCACCAAACCCCCCTGATCGAATGGACGCAGCCCAACGCCGATCTCGCCGCCAAAAACTTGATTGATCTGGGTGCAACGGCTTTGGTCTTCATGCCGATCGGCTTTGCCACCGAAAACCACGAAACCCTCTTAGATGTCGATCACATCATTCATGGGCTGCGTCACAAGCATCCAGAAGTCACCTATGTGCAGATGCCCTGTGTCAACGATCACCCTGACTTTTTGCGAATGGTTGCCGAGTGGGCACACCCTCAGATCGAGGCACTATTGTCTGAGCAGGCTTTGGTTGTAAATCCGGCTTTGGCGATCGCCCAGTCTCAACACACCCACGACCACGATCACGGCCACTCTCATGGTCACGGTTCTAACCACGGACATCACCACCACTAGCTCAATAGGATCGCGATCTGAACGATCGGGATGAATGCCTCAGGGAAGCAAATTCCAGCATTCATCCCTTTTTTTGACTTTGCTGAGATCCCAGGCTTCTAGGAGTCTCAGTAGATCGCAAAGTCAGCCCGACACTGGTAAATAAATGGCTGTAATCAACGGAAATCGTCGTTCTACCGCATGAGCGAGGAAATCCAACATGGTTTTGAAGGGAAACAAGGCTTTCAAAACCA
>JAAUOZ010000041.1 GCA_012034655.1 Leptolyngbyaceae cyanobacterium CSU_1_3
GCCATCGCGCACGATTTCCATTGGCCCAGGGCAGCACTTGTGATGGGTGCTAATCCACAGGCCATTGCTTCCACCAAGGCGACCCCAAAGCCCTCTGAGATCGTCGGAAATAGCTTGATGTGATGCCCCTGAAGGAGCGCTGGCAGCATGTTGTTGGCGTAAGCAGGAACGACTTTGACGCGATCGCGTACACCTGGCTCAAAATCTGCATACACCGCTTCAGCAGAAACTTCTGTCCCCAACATGCTGACTTCAACCTGGGGATAACGCTTGAGAATTGTATTCAAAGCAGGCGTTCCATACTGAATGCCCTTGCGAATAATGTAGCTGCTAACCTGAGCAATGCGAATCGGCTGATCGGGGGCAGGGGTTGGCTCAAAAGGAAGCCTCAGATAGGCATCAGGGATTCCATTTGCAATCACATGGGCCCGATCGGGATGTACACCGAGGTGATCGATCGCATGTTGACGATCGCGTTGATTGAGCAATAGCACTAAGTCAGCTTGACGCATTGAAGTTGCTGCTTCCCAGAGCCGAATGCTGCCCCGATAGAGGGGATATTTCCAACTCAGGTTGAGATTGCCCCGTCGAGCTTCTTCTAAATATTCCAAATGTTCGATATGTTCAAGTCCGTGACAGCGTGCAACCAGAAGCGGGCGGCGTTTGTGAAACTTGCTCAACAACGTTGACCAAGCCCAAGCATCCCCCGTAGAGGCATCGACCACCTCGATCGCTTGCTGTTCTAGTAACCTTGAAATTTGACCCGCTACAAACATCGGAAAAGTAGCAAATCTCATCAGCCTGTGAACCTTTTGGGGCAGATCATTGAGCGAGTAATATTGAACTTCGTGCCCTAGTTTTTGATACTCCTGCCCCAATCGCCAAGTCACGCCAGCCGCCCCTGCGTTTGGGTTAAATGGATAATGACAAGTGAATAGTGTTTTCATTCAAAGCACTCCATTTTTTGAAAACTGAAGATCTGGGGAATTAGAAGTTAGATTAGATGTAGAAATTGCCTCTCTAAAGATTTTTTCTAATCTCTGAAAATGAGTTTCAGCATTAAACTTTTGCTCCACTAGAGTCCGTCCTTTTTCGCCCATTTTTCTTCCTATTTCTCGATTTTGAATCAGATAATCGATGCTTTGGGCAAGTGCAATTCGATCGCCCGGTTCAATCAGCAATCCGTTCTCACCGTGCGCCACCATTTCAGGAATTGCTGTGATGTGAGTTGCAACAATTGGCAGTTTTGCAGCCATTGCTTCTAGAAAAACCCAGCCGAACGGTTCAGCGTAAGTAGGCATGACAAACACATCGGCTTGATGGTAGAGGTGAAGCCATTCTGGTGTGTAGGCTTTGATATTTTTATAAATGTGAATATTAGGATGACTAACCTCAATAGGAGTTTGTGTGACGATATGAAGTTCAGATCGATCGAAGAATTTTTCTAAAAAAACTTTGACTAAATCATAGCCACCTTTGCGCTCAAAATCTCCGCCCACAAATAAGATTTTGAAAGGACTTTTTTGGGATGACTTGTCTGTATCAAAGGGAATTTTTTGCAGGTCTACCCCAGGGTAAATCACTGTAACTTTCTGAGAAGAAACCTCGTAGTCGTCAATAATCGATCGTCGGGTAGCCTCTGAGAAGCTGACAATATTTTGGCAGCATCAAACACTTTTTTATCTAACCGTAAGTTGGGGGCAAATGTCCATCTTAAACTTGGCTTTGTGTATTCTCTAGAAGCTTGAGCAGCAGTGCGATCGAGACTAATTACTGTTGGCATTTCTCGCATCAAATCGAGACATAAATATGCAAGCGGCTGGGTATGAAAGTGCAATGCTGAATAGTGAGTTTTTTCTATATTTCTCAACACCAGCCGTCGAGCAAAATAGCCGAGACATAGCTGAAATCGCCACAGAAAAAAGTCAGTATTTTGTTCTATAGTCCAGCGAGTAGGCGGAATACGATAATGCCCGATCGCTCTACTCATCATGCGAGTTCTCAGTTCTCGATCATCGTTGTGCCAAAAGAAATCAATCGGACAAGATTCACTCAGATATTCTCGCATCAAGCGCCCATAAGTGAGATGTCCGATAAAGCCTTCAACGATCGACAGCATTCGAGGTGATTGATTCATATAAGCTCTCTTCTCCACAAGATCAAACTAAGCAGCAATAAGAGACTTTTTAGCCGTATTAAGCAGTGCTTTTTCAAAATTCTCGACCAGTTTTTCTAAACTAAAGTTCTCCAAAATATGCTGACGATATCGCTCGCTGAGTTGAGGATCTTGTTGCCTCCAGTTCATGATTTCAGCAAGGCATCTTGCCAGATCGGTTTCATCATTGGGGGTGAATAATCCGCGCTCAAATTCACCTGTCAGAGCTTCGATCGTGCCTCCTATTCGGCTACCAACAATAGGAGTGCCACAAGCCATTGATTCGAGAATGACTCTGGCAAATGGTTCTGGCCAAATGCTGCACAAAACATTGACATCGCTAACCTGATAAAGAGAAACAGGATTCTTGAGAAGCCCCAAAAATTTGACCTGATTGCCAACTCCCACATCGATCGCTAACTGCTCCAACGATCGTTGATATTTCATACCCGCTTCAGGGCATTCCTTACCCTTTTCAGGATCATAGTGAACGACTGGTTTTCCGGCTAATAAAAGCTGAGGATTTAGCCCTTGTTGATTCAAGATTCCTAATGCTTTGATCAGAGATTCTATGCCCTTAGAATGATCAATTCTGCCAACGTAGGAAAAGATACGATCGTGCTCCGAAAAGCCCCACTCTTGTCTCAAGGCTGCAAAATCTGCTGCGGGCTTAAACTTATTAGGATCAGTACCATTCTGAACCACACAAATTCGATCAGCAGCAAGACCGAATCTAACCCATTCTAGTTTCGTTTGATGAGATACTGCAATGAATCGATCGACACCATTCAATGCAATGCGACGCTGACGATTGAAATCGCAGGGAGGAATCTGAAAATAGCAAACAAAGGGAAGGTTTTTTAGCGACGATAGTGCATAACCAAACACAGAAGAATGATAAGCGTTACAAAAAACGAGGCTATCTTGGTAAGCAGGAATGCGACCAATCTGGATTAAGCTGCGAACAAACTTGAGAATATCTTCTAGCTTACGACGATCGAACCCGAAGGTATCAATTTTGATCACATCCTGACAAAACTCTCGATACGAGTCAAGAAGGTTGCCCTCCCGTTCATACAGCAAGCTCACTCTATGTCCCCGCTTGACCAACCCACGCGCAATCTCAAATAGATTAAGCTCCTGCCCACCCCGCAGCGAAGTTGGTTCTTGCTCTAACGCAATTAAATGCATAATTTCTAACTCTCCAATAATTAACACCCATCCAAAGTAGTTCTGACTTTCATCCCTCATCCCTAACGCCACTCGTTTGATGCTGCATTTTGTGGTAGTTCCAAAGCTTTCCGCGTTGATTGAGCAACTCTTGATAGGTTCCTTGCTCCACAATCTGCCCTTGCTCCAACACGACTACTTTGTCAGCCCGAACGATCGTCGATAGCCGATGGGCGATCGCAATTACTGTTCTTCCCTCCGACAGTTGCTCTAGTGACTCCTGAATCAAACGCTCCGAGACAGAATCGAGGGCACTGGTTGCTTCATCGAGAATCAGAATTTCGGGGTCGCGCAGCAGGGCGCGGGCGATCGCCAACCTTTGCCGTTGCCCTCCCGACAAGCGCACTCCCCGATCGCCAAGCTGTGTATCAAACTGATCGGGCATTTCGAGAACAAAATCGAGCGCATTAGCTTGTTGGGCTGCTTTCCAGACCGCCTCGTCGCTCACATCTTCCAAACCATAGGCGATGTTGTAGCGTACGGATGCGTTAAAAATAAACGTATCCTGGCTCACAATCGCCATCCTCTGTCTGAGAGATTTGAGCGAGAACGATCGTAGATCTCGCCCATCGATCAAAATCTGCCCTGCGGTCGGGTCGTAGAAGCGAGGAATGAGATCCACCAGAGTGGTCTTTCCGGCTCCCGAACCGCCCACCAGGGCTGTCATTTTGCCGCGCTCGATCGTCAGTGTGACATCTCTGAGCACCTGCTGGCCAGGAACATAGCCAAACTCAACCGCAACGAAATCGATCGATCGCTGCAACTCTTGAAACCAGCGAGTTCCATCCTCCATATAGGGCTTGTTGTCGGTTCTCAGAATCTCTTGAATGTTGGCGATCGAGCCGCCAAATCCGCTCAGTTGGGCACGGTTGCCATTGATTTCATGCAGAGCGGGAACCAGTCGAAATAGGATAAACAAAAACGTCAGCAACGAGGCAGTTTGTAGCGTTCCGTTAGCAACAAATACGGTGATTGCCAGAATGATCATGCTAATCAACACTGTTGTGGCCAAACCTTCTGCCATCGGGCGCACGATCGCCCATCGAGCGGCCGCCTTCATGCTGGCTTTTTGCAGAACTGAACTCGCCTGATAGAAGCGCTTCCGTTCGTAGTCTTGGGTTGCCGAGGCTTGCACCGTGCGAATTCCGTTAATAAATTCTAGAGAGATGGAGGCGAAATTTCCGTTTGCTGTTGATACTGCAAAACTACTTTCTCGCACTCGTGTATTCAGTTTTGTTAATCCTGCAATTAATAGACTAAATAACGCGATCGATACTAATGTGAGTTGCCAGGAAATCGAAAACATCAACACAATGTAGACTATCAGTGTTAATCCTTTAGTGACAACGTAAGCAAGCAACCCAAAGGCAATCTGCAATCGACCAATCTCACCCGTGAGTGAATTGATCAACTCTCCTGAATTTGTCTTGCCAAAATAGCTAAGACTCACAGATTGAAGTTGCTCAAAGATCAACCTTCGTAATCGATCGACTAGCTTCTGCTGTGAAAGTTCAGTATAGAACTGGGTCAAATAGTTAAATGCTGCACGAATCCATGTTGAGATCAGAATTAGGGCAGAGACGCGATATAGTCGATTGGTTGCAGAGGAATCGATGTCAAGAACCCAAAAATCAAACCACCGTACTCCTGTTTGAAATGGTTTTGCATCTGGGCTAATCAGACTTTGTAGAAACGCTAGTAAGAACCCAAAACCAAATCCTTCAAATGCCGCAGAACACAACGCAAAGGTAATTGATGCGACAGCAATCCAAGGAAAATACTTGAACTCACGTAAAATTAGAGAATTTTCTTGCCAGAAACTAGTTCTTCTAACAAGACTCCGTATGGGATTAGAAAACCTTTTAGATTGCATGGATGAAGGCTAAGGTGAAGGTTGTGCTGATGATAAAGTGATTGTAAAACAGCGTCAGACAGGAGTGAGAAAGATTGCTCACTCTCGCCATTTCATTCTTTCACTATAATTAACACGCCCCAAACCCAGAAAGCACTTTGGGTAAGGTCTTTAGCAGTATTTTGAAGTCTCCCCACAAAGACCAATTGCGGAGATATTCTAGATCGCGATCGCTGACTTTATCAATATCTAGCAGGGTCGATCGTGCTTCAACCTGCCATGCCCCAGTAATGCCCGGCAGCGCATTTAATCGTTCTTGCATTTCAGGGCGAATTCGCACTGCATCATATAGGGCCCAGGGTCGCGGGCCGACTAAGCTCATTTCACCTTGCAAGACGTTGATTAGCTGAGGTAATTCATCTAAGCTATACTTCCGCATCCATTTGCCCAACGGTGTAATTCTAGGGTCATCTTCGCGTTTATGCAAACTGCTTTGAGACTGCCCTGCCATGATGTGGTGATGGGTCTTTTCTGCGCCCACAATCATAGTGCGAAATTTCAACACTCGAAACAGCTTACCCCTTTGCCCGACGCGCCACTGCCGAAACAAAATGGGGCCCGGGCTATAAATCTGCATCAACCCCACGATCGCTAACATCACCGGACTCAACCCCAACAATATTAGTGTGGCCAGGCTCCAGTCAAAAGTTCGCTTGCACCCCCAGCGAAGGCCGATGCGCTTGTGGGGGAGATGGGATGCAGATGGCAGTCGCAGATACATTGTTTTTCCGGATTTTCCGCAGGCATCAGCCCAAAATTTGAGTCCGGCTTCACTAAGGTTTGCATCCACGCGGACGAGACGAACAGGGGAGCGCTTGAGACATTCAATCAACCAAGCACGGTCTGCCAGGGGTGGAGGAAAAACTTGCTGGACGGCGTGTAAATTTGAGTGTGAATTTGGGGGCAGAAACGATCCTGAAACCCTGGGTTTGAGCATCACGATGAGCTGCTTTTGCCGCCATTTAAGAATGCATTCGGGCAAATTGGGGGTTGATCGCGTCCAAGCTGAGGTCTCGATCGTGCGCAAGATGGTTGGATTGAAAGTTGTCATAGCTGTCTGATTGGTTTCAAGGGTTAAGAGTTAAAAGTGAGGACTAGCCAGTTGGCCATCCCTACTTTTTGCTGTTGCTATTTGCGAGAATCTGCTCAGGTGTGCCCTGAAACTTTTCAATCACTCCGTAACAATAAGTACCCCGATTGACTGACAAAACTCGAACCGCCCTCACCCCAACCTCTCTTCCAGAGCGGGCGAGCCGTTCTGAAATCTAGTTTTGTTCTGGCTCTCCTTATAGCCCTGGTGGGAGAAAGGTTGGAAGATAAGGGGAAAGATTTGTCAGTCAACCAGAATTAAGTACCTCAAATTTTAATGAGCTAATTAAAAATAAATCTGCTGCAAGTTAGATCTGTAAACTTTGGTTTAACAGTAAAAAATGAATTTATAAGTGTGATTTAGCCTATGACTATATGCCATTTTTCCTAGGTTTCTATCAGGTTTCCGTTGTTTAGAGGGGCAGTAATCTGGTTGGTAAAGTAATATTTTTTACAAAATCTCAAAACGCTGAGGTGTATGAATGGTCAATTTTCCTTGACGGGCAGGACGGTTTGCCAACCACTTTTGCACAATTCATACCTTCAATCAGCAACGCCGAATTTCTATTGCTGCCCGATCAAAAAGATTTCTTACCTATTTTTTTTAATACCTTTTGCAACAGAACCTTTGCGATCGTAATTTGTAGAGAGATACTGATAGTAGCTTTCATAACTGAAAGGAATATAATTTTTCATATCTAGTGAATTTATGAATTGGTCTATTGTGGTTCCTTCGAGAATCTCTCGCCGTGGGTTTCTCGGACTGATGCTACTATCTGCTTGCAGCACAGCTTCAAAATCACCTCCAAATCGATCGCTGTTGGTGGGCACGGTTAGCTATGAGGAGGGGAGTCAGTCGCTTGAGCAATACGATCGCTTCAAACGCTACTTGAGCGAAAAAACTCAATCTCTTGTCGAGTTAGAGCCTGCCTTGAATGAAGACAGAGCATTAGAGCGCATTAAAAATCAAGAATGGTCACTCATATTTGCACCTCCAGGGCTGGCGGCGATCGCGATCGCACAGCATCAATATACGCCAATATTTCCCTTGTTTGGCATTCAAAACTTACGTTCGGTGCTAGTTGTTCAGCAGGGAAGTCCCATTCGAGATATTGCTTCAGTGGCGGGTAAATCAGTAGCCCTCGGAAAGCCAGGATCGGCGACGGGATACTATTTGCCGATTTTTAACCTATATGGGTTAACCCTGTCTGAACTGGTTTTTCCGCCGACACCAAAAGCAGTCTTAGAAGCGGTTTCTCAAGGCAAAGTAGCGGTGGGTGCAGTGTCGCAGGAAGCATTCGATACTTATAAAAGCCAAGTCCATCCGTTTAACTTACAAGTTCTTTTTACTGATCCTCACCCTGTTCCGGCGGGTGCAATTTTGTTAAGTCCCAAGGTAGAGCGCAATACCCAAGAGGCGATTCGCAAAATTTTAAGTGAAGTTCCTTCAGTGGTTGCCCAAGAAGCCGGATTTGTGACCAATGCTCCAGTGCCAGATTACAAATATATGATTTCTGTCGTAGAGCGCGTGAGAGCAATTTTTCCGGCGGATACGCGATCGAACAGTGCATTACTTCAGCAACAGCCTGTGCGGTTGTTTAATGCCACTCAACCACGCACTTGATCAACTAAAGCATTGGGAAATAGAGAATAGAAAAGAAGCCATAAACGTAGTCTAGAGAATAATGTTCTCGATCGATTCAAGCAATGATTGCGTAACAAATTTAGAAACGGCGATCGTAATCTGTGAATTAACTGATTAAGCTAGAACCATCATTTACAACGCCTCCACTCCTGAAAATGACAGACACTACACAAAAATTGTTCAAACTCCCCTGTCAAATTACCATCGTTGCCCTCGCCGGATTGATTTTGCTCACAGGTGCAGAAACCTCAAAGCAAGCTGGACTGGCTTCGTCGCCGCCTCAGAGCATTGTGCCTTCGTCAAGCTTAAGGGTGGCACAATCGTCTTCTTTACCGGCATCGGTTGAACAAAGGGTACGCCAGGATATGTCCCAGCGCCTTAATATTCCACTGCGAGATGTCAAAGTTGTGAGCTTTACCCAACAAACTTGGTCAGATGGCTGTTTGGGGCTGGGAGGTGCGGCTGAGGGATGTTTGAGGGCGATCGTTCTAGGGTGGCGGGTTGAAGTCACCAATGGGCAACAAAATTGGTTTTATCGCACAGACGAAACTGCCCAGACGATTCGCTTAGAACCTCAGTCTAATAATAATGGGACGACTTTGCCCGCCAATGTAACTCAACGCTTGCTAAAAATGGTTGCTAGACAAGTGAGAATTCCAGTTAGTCGTCTGCGAATTGCAGAGGTCAAATCGACCTATTGGGACGGCTGCCTGGGAATCTCTAAACCAGAGCAAGCTTGCATCCAAATTGCACTTCCTGGTTGGCAAGTGATTGTCACGGGCGGCGATCGCAGTTGGGTTTACCATCTGGACGAATTAGCAAACCGGATTGCTCAAAATGCAATCGCAAGTGGCAGTCGAGGTAAGTTAGTTCCTTCATTTATTCCAGAACAGAATAAGCCTGAGATCGAAGCCAACGTTGTTTTTCGGTCGATCGTGAGTGGCGACCTCACGGGCAAGATGACCCAAGTCACGTTAACGAATGATGGCCTGATCACTCAATCGATCGTTGCTCCCAATATTCGCTCTCGCCCTGTTGTAATCAAGCGATTATCTCAGCAAGAAGTTCAGCAGTTTCAGCAAATACTGCAAATGCGACGATTCCACAATTTGAATGACTTGAGATATCTGAGTAATGCGGCGTTGGCCGACTATCCCACTACGACACTGCAAGGTCTGGGTAGTACAGTACAATATATCGACTTAGAGATCAAAAACCTCCCTAGAGCATTACGGGAAGTAATTCAAGCTTGGGGGCAATTGTCTTCTCTCTAAAACCACCCAACCACCTATGGCGTTGCTGAAGAAGGGGATGATTTTCTGGGTAGGGGTAACGCCCCTGTGCGGAGCCAGCTAACGGCTTTGAGCGGCTTCCCAGTGACTTCTGTGTTCGTCACCAGGGTCTCTCGGCAGTCTGCTTGAACCGAATTGCTAGCTGGCATTAGGCGCTGGCAATTCTGCTACCCTCCCTTGTTGCCTGCTGAAGCGTCTTAACGATTGATATTGCGAGAAACAACAGATGTTGCAGTGCAAAAAAAATATGTTAGCCAACTCACTATCCCTACCAGTTTCGCGCCATCCTCGAATAAAAATGGGTCTATGCCTTGAGGGTCAATCACATCTAAGGCGATCGAAAGTCCAAAAATGATAATGCAAGCCCCAGCAAGACATACTCTGTTTTTAATATTATTGAATAGAACCTAAGAATGTAGAAAAGAACAAATCCGCCATAGCTAGCGAATATAGCTTTTTCAGAGATGCCAAGGTAAGGAGAGATGCCTTCATGAAGCAGGAAAGCATCATCAAAGCCAAGAACAAGGGTTAGTATTCCTGAAACAATAAGAAAGCGTTTGATCTTGAGATCTTCTGGCCTTCTTGAAAGGAGCTTGGCAGTGAGTATGCAAATTGCTGCCGAAGCAGACCAGAAGAAGATCCCTATTTGAGAAAGAAAACCAGTATATAGGGGCGCACTAACAATAATATGTGGATCACGGGTTAGGTTGCCGATCGGGATGCCTTTCCAAACATGTAAGAACCACACTGCTCCAATAAGAATTGTAGAAACAACTAGGATCAAGCCGATCGCTAGCCAGCTTGATCCTAGTTGTCTAATAAGACGAGGTAATTTCATTCTTTGACTTTTTCTATGCATGTGAATATTCCCAACTATTAATTGGGCTGGTTGATCTCCTGGCAAGCAGGATAATACCCCTGATAAGAATATTATGGCGTGTGAAAACTATATAGCGCCCGTATAATTTACCTGTTTCAGCCATTATGCTGAGTGACGCTCCCAGACTTTTCGACTCTAAGGCGCGCCATCAATCATTGAAAGCTTGCCCAACAACGAACTTCAACCCTTCAATTGCCACCTCTAAATCTTCTGGGTATGAGGTGAGAAAATCTTCTTGGGGTTGCTCGAAGCTTTAAGAAAGAAATGACAACCCTAGAGTAAGTAGCAGAGTGGAATTAAAGCCAACTAGATGCCAGGTTTTGACTGCCCTCAATCCTTATTCAGAGGAGGTTTTGAGCATTTCGACTGTGCTCATGTGCTCAATGCAGCTTACATATGATTTTGCTTTCCTACTTATAGGAAAGTATAAAAAGCTATAGAAAAGTAGCTATTACCTGCTTGAAATAACTAAGCTATTACGCTGAATCGATCGAATCTATCTTGTTGCTTTACTCAAAATACTGGATTGCGATCGTAAAGTTACTTCTTGCATAAACCGAATACTATGTAGGAGTTGTTAATTATTCTATATTGAAACAAGGAATAGCCCTCGATCGAGGGCCTATGCTGCGATCGGTGGGTGTGTAACAGCCGATTGTGCTGGTGAGGCAACCACAACAATCGGTGGGCGAATAGGCGTGACACCGTGAGCTTTAACTCTGTCAGTTACCGACGAAACGGACGATCGGGCGTTATGTTCTGCAAAGCTTGGCATTTCTGCCCAGCAGGAACGGCAAAACCAGTACACCGAGCCATGTTGAATATGGCGTAGTAGGACATCGGAACAACAAGGGCAAGTAGACATGGCTTCTTAAAGATTGATCAAAAATGGGGGCACTAGCATCCTTGGAAGCCTTTACTCTCTTGCGACTGGAGTTGTCCAGTGCATAGAGAAAGCTTTATGGGATCATGCTTTAGAGACTATTCCCTAAATTTGAGGAAGTTGTGAGGAAACCCTAACATTGCGATTTTCTGAAACATTTTGATTAGTTTTGCAATCTTGCTACATATTTCTGCACAACATATATTGCGACTTCTGGCCCTACTTCTACTGTTTAATGCGCCATTTACTTGAGGATCGGCGTGCTACCCGAATATTGCAGGCCAGTTATTTTAAGGTGGGAACGATCGCATCATCATTCTGCTCAGTCACCAAAATAGACAGGTGTGCAACCTAAGCAATGCTTACTTGAAAAAATAGAAGCACCCATATTTGTTTGTGAGCATGGCAAAAGAGGTATGAATGCGATCGCTATTAAGCAAAGAATCCTGCCCACAAAAGCGGTATCAGTAACAGCAATGTCACAATTAATAGTAACGAGCCAGGGTCAATGTTGAGCACCCAGGGCTTCTTCGGATCACTCATCAGGAAACTCCTTCTACAACTATTTTGTGAGGAGACTGGGCTGAATTTGATTTTCGCTGTGGAGACACCATCATGACCGAGCAAGGTGCATGTTGACTCACATAAGTACTCACACTTCCTGATATCCAACCGGGTACATGAGTTTGCCCATGCCGCCCCAACACAATTAAATCAGCATCCCACGTCCATGCCCAATCACAAATCACATAACCGGGGTTGCCATAGCTTTGAGTCGATTCGGCTTTTATGCCTGCGGCTTCCGCCTGGCTTACATACGATCGTAAGCGAGTTTCCCACTCCATCTGATCCGCCTTCCACTGTTGCTGTTTCTTGCGATCCTCATCTTCGTATCCCACATGAAGCACCATTAGCTGCGCCGAGATTGCACGCGCAATGGTCAAAGCCTGGTCAAATATTACTGGGTTGATTGAAGGGTCATCTAGAGCGACTAAAATTCGTTTCATTTTTCTACCCCTTGCTCAAACGTTAATTAGAACTGGTTGCAGTGGTTGCTGGTTCTAGTTTGGTCTGGGGCAGAGCGTTGCTTTGAAGAGTTAAGACATGGCAAGAGGCATGATGCAGCACATAATTACTCACGCTGCCCATAAACAACTCACTCAAGCCACTTAGACCGCGCCGCCCAATCACAATCAGATCAGCATTCCACGTTTTCGCTAAGGCACAGATTAACTTGCCTGGATCGCCGACACTTTGCGTAAACTCGGTGGTAATGCCTGCCGCGATCGCAGTAGCTTCTAGCACTCGCAATTGATCAATTCCTGCTTGTTCCCGTTCTTGCCAGCGCTTTGCATACATTTGCATGGCCGATCGAGGAATCCCCACATAGGGATCACTTGGATAAACATCGTCAAAGGGTGCAAGCACATGTAGCAACATTAGTTGCGACTGATCTGCGTTTGCCAGGGCTAGGGCTTGTTCAAAAATGGCTTGACTAGATTTTGAATCGTCGATCGCGACCAAGATTTTGTGAAACATTGTTAAACCTCACCTGTGGTGGCAGAGAATTAAGCTTCTGTCATATTTAAATTATAAACAACAAAGTTGAGGAACTTGTGAGCAAAAAAACTAGACCCAGCATACATAGAGCTATCCCTGGGTTCTCTTCCTTTAAAACTACAGAAGGGTGTTGGCCTGAAAAATTTGCCAACACCCGAATCAGCGGAGAACACTTCAAAGAGAGGTTTCACTAAGCCTAGGACTGACCGCCCTTACGCCCTGCTTCTTGCGCTTCTTCAGAGGTGAATTCATGAGCAGTGCCCTTCTCGTGAGCCGCCTTTCCACCTTTGCTAGCGATTTCGCGCTGTTTGTCTTCATCCATTGATGCAAATCCCTGTTTACCAGTATTTTCTGCCATGGTAGATCTCCTAATTGATTGAATGAGCTTCTAAAACCCTATAAATTCATCATTCAAAATATCTCCATCCCCAGCCAGATCAGAGAATCTATCCCCGGCTGATAACAATATCGTTATAAGATGTACCTTTTGACGGGTCAGCGATCGATTAGGGCTATCAAGATTTCTCAGTCAACTAGAACGCGCAAATATCACCTCCTTTTTCTAGCCTCGCTAGGAAAATGAATTGAATTGAAACTTGTGACATTTCAATCATGAATCCTGACTAATCGCGATATCTGAGGCATTCTTGAGATCAGTACCTTGGATAGTTGTTATGGAAAATTGTTCTCTCTAATGACTATCCAAATCAACCAGGGTTAACCAACATGGATACTCATATGTCGCTTAATTATTCCAGCCCAGAACCCTCGATCGATCCCACCGCTGAGATCATCACCATCCGTCCCGAAACTAAAACCCTCACCCGTCAACAGCTACCCTACTTTGTCGGCATTTCCGCCACCACAGCCAATACAAAGGGGCTATCCATGAATCTCGTTGTGATTCCCCCCGGAGCCTCCGCAAAACCCCACTTCCATCGCGACTATGAAACTGCTATCTATGTCTTAAAAGGGCAAATCGAAACCCGCTACGGAGAAGGGTTAAAGCAATCCATCATTAATCAAACTGGCGATTTCCTTTTTATTCCACCCAACGTTCCTCACCAACCCGTCAACCTCAGTTCTACCGAAACAGCCCAGGCGATCGTCGCTCGCAACGATCCTAATGAGCAGGAAAACGTAGTGCTCTATGATCCAGCCTCCAGTTAATTGCACCTGAACTCTCGATCTTCCCAGTTTCTTGTTGATAAGCTTCACTTATCAGCAAGAAACTAACAAAATTTTGCGGATTTCTACTCGCTAAAAAAACAATTGAATAGAAACTAATTTAACTGTATCGATCGAAGAATTTTAATCTCTAGTGGTCACTCAGTAGGAAAATCAATTGAATCGAAATTCCTAATTTTAGCTATACCTAAAAGCAGAGCAATTGATGCTATCAGATGTATCTGCCGACCGAGGGTCAAGCCGATCGCTTATCGCACAATTCATAAGGAAGGTGAACACAGATAAAGTCTGAATTTTCATGGCTTTAATATTTAATAGCAGATCCTAAGGGAGGTATCGAGCTTTGTTTTTTCACAAAAAAGAACCCATATCTACAGTGGTAAATGTAGATGGAGCTAACCCCCGTTTTGCCCAACTGTTGCTAGAGCAGTTTGGCGGAGCAACCGGAGAATTGACAGCAGCTTTGCAATATTGGGTACAGTCCTTTCACTGTGAAGACGCAGGGATTAAGGATATGCTTCAAGATATTGCGATCGAAGAGTTTAGCCACTTAGAAATGGTTGGCAAACTCATCGAAGTTCACACCAAAAACGTTGATCAAACAGAAGCCTACAAAAGCACCTTGTTTGCTGTGCGAGGCGTAGGCCCCCACTTAATTAGATAGCCAAGGTCAAGCTTGGACAGGGGCTTATGTTCAGGAAGGGGGCGATGTGGTTCGCGATTTACGCGCTAATATTGGGGCTGAAGCAGGAGCACGCCAAACCTACGAAGCATTGATTAAGATAGCACCCGATGCAGGAACTAAAAAGACACTGCATTTTCTGCTGACTCGGGAAATCTCCCATACTCAAATGTTCATGAAGGCTCTGGAATCTTTAGGCAAACTTACCGATCCAATGTTTGGAAATATTCCGCCCGACTCAACAGTAGATCTGTACTTCAACTTGTCTAGTAATGGCCAGGACGAACGCGGACCTTGGAATTCTGAACCAACTTTTCAGTATATTGCCGAGCCAAGCCCACAAGGTTAACTAAGTTAGCTGAGATCTTGCACCAGTCTCAAGAGAACAATTTTTGGGCTTTTCATTCATCGCTCAAATCCGCCCCTCAACTGAAGTCTGGGGCGGGAAGGTGCAATGAGCAAAGTGTCAAAAATATCGCTTATTGAGGCTGGTGCACGATCTGATTTAACCTTCATTCTGACTATTAACTTGGCAACCAAAGATGCGATAGGGGCATCTTGGCGTGAGCTTTTTGCTCAACTCTCCGTGGGTTGAGCAAAGTCGAAGTACAACCTCCAAACGTGTAAGCACAAACATGGCCGGATTAATAAGTTCAAAGCTTTTGTCGGGCCATGAGTTGGGCAAACAATCCGGGTTGGCTGGCAAGTTGATCAAAATTGCCTTCTTGCACTACCCGACCACTTTGAAACACATAGATGCGATCGGCATTACGAATTGTACTCAGACGATGAGCGATCGCAATTCGTGTCACTTTTAAGCGCTCTAAGCTTTGGCTAACAATTGCCTGAGTGCGGTTGTCTAAGGCACTGGTTGCTTCATCAAACAATAGAATTTTGGGTTTTAGAACCAGCGATCGGGCAATTAATAGTCGCTGTCGTTGTCCGCCAGATAGGTTGCTGCCTCCTTCGCTGATTACGGTGTGCATTCCCATTGGCATCGATTCGACATCTTCGGCAAAGCCCGCCATACGAGCAGCTTCCCAGGCTTCTTCCATTGTGATTAGGGAACCACTAGCAATGTTCTCGAACAGTGAGGCAGAAGTTAAGCGGCTATTTTGCATTACCACACCCAACTGTCGCCGCACCGCGTGAACATCCAACCCCGCCAAGTCCTGTCCGTCGTAGTAGATAGTTCCAGATTCGGGAATGTCGAACCCTAACAACAATCGGAATAGTGTTGATTTCCCACTGCCCGAAGCACCGACAAAAGCAATAAACTCGCCCGGCTCAGCGCGAATGCTGACATCATCCAGCGTTAACGGGCCATCATCTCGATATCGAAAAATTGCATGATCAACCACCACTCGACCCGATAGCCGACCCGGATCAGCCTTTTCAGAATCTACTTCAGGCTTGGCTTCTAGAATGGGCTGCGCTCGTTCCCACAGGGGAACAATTTTGAGAACATCGACGATCGTGGTGCTCAGGCTGGTTGCCCCACTAATAAACGTTCCAAATGCCGCATTGAATGCTAAAAATACACCCGTAGACAAGCCACCTCCTTGAGTTTGCGATTGCTGAAGAAAACTGGCTGCAAACCAAAAAAGTGTTGCTGTGGTCAATGCAGGAATAATTTTATTAATCACTGCCAGATAGTCTTCAATTCCTTGGGTGCTCAGCATCCATTTGATCTGCTGGCTATATTGTTTCCCCCAAAATGCAAAGGCCCGCGCTTCTGCCCCAGCGACTCGTAGCTTAGGAACCCCATTGATTAACTGCACCATGACCCCAAAGAGTTGTCCTTGTAGTTCTAATAGTGGGCGAACTTTGCGAAGCGTCGAAATGCCAGAAAATAGAGTAATGGCAATATTCACCGAGGCTACTACAGTCGCAATCAATGCTAAGGCTGGGTTGTAGTAAAACAGCAATCCTAAGTTTAATAAAGCAAACAAGCTAGTGAAAATACTTCTTAGCACTGTGCTGCTTAACTTCTGGCGAATCTGGCTGACGGCACTAACTCGTGAATTTAAGTCTCCGATCGCGTATTGCCGAAAAAAGGAGGCCTTGAGATTTAATAACCGATCCCATACGGCTGATTGGGTTGAGGCATCGGCATGGGTTTCGACCCGCATAATCGCGAAGCCCTGAGCCAATTGAAACAAAGTGCTGCCAAAGGAGGTTGCAAGCAAAGCCAGAGCAATCTGAACTAACAAGCCACGATTGGCATCAGGAATTGCACTATCAATCAAAATCGCGGTTGCTTGGGGTGTAATCATGCCTAGTAGCGTCGTCGCCATCCCTGCCGTTAGAACTACTAGCAATTCTTTATAGCGACCTTGTAGGGCAAACTTTACCAGGTCGATCGTTTTGAGAACTTTGTCGGGCAGCGGACGGTAGAAGGTATATCCGGTTTGCGTGAGTTGGGCTGCGCTCTTAGAAGTGATGGGAGTACGGGTGCGAGCGATCGGGTTAAAGATTTCGTAGTGTGTATCAGAGACGGGTAACAGGGCAACGGGATAGTTGTCTTCTAGCGTGTAAGCTAGCATTGCACCACAGTCTTTTTTCCACCACTGACCTTGTAATGAAATTGATCGCATTCGGAGTCGAGAAGCCCGCGCGATCGCTTGCAATGGATCTTGAACTCGCTTTGCATCTTCAGATTTAGCAGAGGGTCGAATTGTTACCCCAATCACTCTCCCAACTGCACCCGCAGCGATTAGTAAAGCTTGATCAAAATCAGTAATTCCTGCCTGATCTAGCGTTTCAGATTTTGAGGATCTTAGTAACGAAGCTAATTCTCCTAGCGTGTCCTTCATCACTTGATGATTAAGGTGTTCGCGTTCGTTAAAGCGTTTTAGCTCCTCGTTGGCTTCTTGTTGTTCTAGTAGGTAGATGCTTTGCAGAACATAGACTTGAAGCTGAAAAATCCCCATCAGCAACGTATTTGGATCTTCAATCTCAGATGTGCTGAGAGTTTCGATCTCGATCGTATCCTCGGCTCGAAGCCACATATCTGCGCTCAAGGGAAGTAATCCCGATCGTGCCGTAATCAGCAATTCCTCAAAGCCCATCCAGACCGCATAGCCCTGCTGAATTTGCACCCAGGAAACAAGTTCTCGCTGGGACTGAAAAATCTGACCACCAGTGAGCGAAAAGTAGCGCACACCCTCTTCTTGAAACGGTAGCGCAGGCGGTGTAACGGCAGACAACGCCAATCCTAGTTGTTCAATCCATCCATTAATCAAGGTGATAGCTTCGCCATTTCCATCAGCAATAAACTGCCGAAAATCTGAGAGCGACACCTTGAGCAAATCGGTTTCCTCGATCGATACTGCAACTAGCTGATAAGGCAGCGGCTCAGAACTAGGAGCGATCGAAAATAGAGCTTGTGGCGATCGTGTGGTGAACAAGTAGCGACGAGTGCCTTCTACAATTCCTGCTTTCAGAGGAATCGCAAAGACAGCTAATGAACCTGACTTCACAATCCAAATGGTTTCTGGGTCATTGAGAATGAGCGGATCGTTGCCTTTGAGCCGATGATATTCACCCGATAGTTTCACTGTCCGAATTTGATCCAACATGTCTAGCTCTCCTGCGGGGCTTCCCCTTCACTGCGAATCAGTTGCGAATACTTGCCTTCAATTTGCTGTAGTTGGTCGTGGGTTCCGCGCTGCACCACTTTGCCGCGATCGAACACAATAATCTCGTCACAGTCTCGAATGGTACTCAATCGATGGGCCACAATCACACAGGTACAGCCACGTTCTCGAAGCTTCTGATCAATCATTCTTTCGGCTTCAGTATCTAATGCACTGGTTGCTTCATCCATGATCAGGATTGCCGGATTGTTTACTAAAGCACGAGCTATCTCTAATCGCTGTCGTTGTCCCCCGCTCAGGTTGGTTGCTCCTTCTGCCAGATCAGCATTGTAGCCACCCGGCATGGAGAGCACTACATCCTGGATCGCGGCATCCTTGCAAGCGCGAACTAGATGACTAAACGGAACTGTCGAATCCCATAGAGTCAGATTGTCTCGAACACTGCCTGCAAACAGTGAAATGTCTTGTTCGATCAGTGCCATTGAATGGGTGAGAATCGATCGGGGTACTTGCGCTCTCGATTGTCCATCAAATAGAATTTCTCCTGACCAGGCTTCGTATAATCCACAGATCAGCTTGGCAACCGTTGACTTGCCGGAACCACTCCCGCCCACTAGCGCCACTCGCTGTCCTGGTTTGAGTGATAGGCTAAAATCTTCGATTAGGGGCGGTGCAGAGCGATTGTAGCCAAAGGTCACATTGCGAAGCTCAACATAGCCCTGAAGTCGAACATTAGTTGCAGACAGTGCTTCCGGCGGTGGAGTGCTCATTGCATCTTTGACGGTGGGATCGATCGCATTTCGCAAGACATCATCCAGTCGCCCTAGATTGCCTTCCATTTCTTGCAGTTCACCCGCCAACCCCACGAGATTATTCACAGGCTCTAGGAACCTCTGCATCAATGCCTGAAAGGCAATTAGCATTCCAATACTCAGCACACCATCCATCACCCGCAACCCGCCCACTACTAGCAACAGCATGGACGAAATCGAGGTCAGAAATGACGGCAACACACCCAGCATTTGGTTGGTGGTATCCATTTCCTGTTTGGCATTGATCGCTTTGGCGTAGTAGCCTGCCCAGCGAGAAAAGAACTCTGATTCTAGTCCAGATGCCTTCAGCGTTTCCATACTTTGGAGTCCTGAAATAGATACCCCGCTGACTTTGCCTTGTTCTTGCATCAGGCGGAGGTTAGCATCTACCCGCTGACGCGACACCCATTGCCAAACGCTGACATTGATCACCACAAAAGCAACCCCGATCGAGGTCAACACCACATCATATTGCAGCATGACGATCGCATAAAAAACCACGGTTACAGCGGAGATTACCGTCGTAGCTAACCGTCCTGAAAGCAGACTTGCTAAGCTATCATTGAGCCGTACCCGACTGCTAATTTCTCCCGCAAAGCGCTGGTCATAAAAGCTGACCGGAAGCCGTAAAATATGCCACAAAAATCGGCTTGACATCCCCACTGCCAGCTTAATTTTCATGCGGCGTAACGACTGAAGCTGAAGCAATGTGAGAAACCCGTTCAACGCGGCTGTGAACACCATGCCCAAGATTAAAGGACGCAGCCAATCATCCCGTCCCTCAATCAAAACATTGTCTACAAATGCTTGAGAGAATGCTGGCATGGCCAATCCTGGGATCACCAGCAACAATCCTGCAACTACACAATAAACTAGCGCCCCGATCGAACTTTGCAGTCGATCCCACAATGCTAAAGTTAAACTGGGTTTCCGTCCTCCAGGCTTAAATTCTGCACCCGGCTCACCGACCAGCACCACGCCTGTAAACGACTGATCAAACTCCGTATAGGTAACAGTGCGCGGCCCAGTTGCCGGATCATTCAGATAAACGCTGTCTTTGCTAAAGCCTTCTACAACTAAAAAGTGATTAAAATTCCAGAAAACAATGTAGGGGCAAACTAGCTTGCGTAAGCCATCTAGATCAACTTTAAAGCCTTTTGCCTGCAAGCCATAGCGACGAGCCGCATTGAGAATATTAGAGGCTTTGCTACCATCGCGAGATACCCCACAAGCCTGACGCAACTCTGCTAATGGAACAATGCGATCGTAATACCCTAATAAAATCCCTAATGCTGCTGCGCCACACTCTACCGCTTCCATTTGCAGTAAGGTAGGCGTGCGACGGCGACGATCGGGACGGACGATCATCTGTTGAACGTGTCGAATTTTTGCCCCAGTTGTGCCCTAATTTGTGATTGAAGTTGACGCATGGTTAATACACTCCACTCCACGATCGCAAGATAGGAAACACGAAGGAAATAGGTGATTGTTCATCCACTTTGACGCGCACTGAGGTAGTCGTTCCTGATGTGATTTCGGTGTCTGGCCCCTTAGATGACGACCATCGAAAATGACTCTTATTAGACACATCAGGTTGAAGGTCGGCAAAAACTTGAATTTGTGGCCCTTGAGTAGTCAACCCCTGCAACACCTCAGCACCGCCCACCACGCTTGATGCGCCCTCCTGGGTCACAGGGAATGGTGAAACATTCGTCACAGTTGCTACAATGCCCCCAAAGCGCTCTCGCTTGACCGTAGACGGCGTGACTTGCAACTCCATGCCTTTGCGAATCTTTTTGCCTTCACTCACCGGGAAAAACATCACTCCAACTAACTTACTCGAAGCGTCTTGAGCCTCGATCGTGCCAATCTTAGTGCCTTCTCCCAAATTTTGTCCCGGAACAACCGCAACTTCTAGCACTCGCCCGTCAAAATTGCTCGTTACCTGGCTAGTTCCTTTCAGTTGCGAGGCGAGTTGTACAATGGTTCGCTCGGTGTCCTGAATTTCTTTTTTACGGTTGGTGGCGATCGCTAAATCCTGTTCTGCTTGCCCTGCGAGTTTTGTGTCTAAAGCTGCTAACTGAGCTTGCAGATCTTTGGTGGCGTTCAGGTTCCCTAAGAATTGTCGTTGGGCATCCGCTTCTTTGACATCAAGTTGTTTGAGTTGCGATTCAATTTCGCTAATTTTAGTCTTGCTATTGAGGAATTCCTGTTGTGCCTGAAGGACACTATCACTGGAAACGGCTCCTTCTCGTCGCAGTTGTTCTCGGATTGCAAAGCGCTGTTGAAAAGTGGGTACTAGGTCTTGCGTGGTCTGCAACCGTTGCACTAAAGTCAGCCGTTCTTGACGAATTGAATCCAGTCCTTTTTCTCTCAAAATAGGCGTGACGGATTGCGTTGTTTCTAAACTTTGCTGGATTGCTTGACGCTGCTGCTGAATAGCACTTTTATCTAAAATTGTTCGCTGAGATTGGAGTGAATTTGCGGTACGATCCTGGTCTTGAAGCTGCACTAATTTAAGCCGTGCCAAACTCAACTTTTCTTGCAGTTCGGTCTGGTCGATCGTGGCCAACACTTGCCCTTTTTTGACCCGATCGCCCGGACGAATATTCAGCGTTAAAACCTGACCAGAACTGGGAGATTGAAACGCTGCAACTTTACTAGGAAATACCAGCACACCTTGCCCTGCAATAGTAATTGGAATGCGACCCAGCACACTCCAGGTCAGCCCCACTGCAATCAAAGATCCCATTGCGGCCAGTGGAATCCATTTCTTAGGCTGCACCACCTGCATGAGTTGGTCGAGTCGTTCTGGAGAAGACAAGCGATCGAGGGCTTCTTTGCGAAATAGGTTGTTTTTTTGGATTGTCACCATACTGACTCCATTCGGGTTGTTAAAGTTTGGATTAAGCAATCGAGTTCGTGTTGTTTCCAGCGTTCGCTCAGTTGCCTCTGATTTGTTTAAGCATCCAGTCAAATCGAGTTCCTGCTAGCGTGACCTGTGCTAAAAATCCAGAACTCAGTTCGTCTTCATAGGTGAAGCGTTCATCCAAAGATTGACCCGAACTGTAAGTGATTCTGCCATAGCCCAACCGATTGATAATGCCCTGCTGTTTATCTGCCAACAAAATCGCTAACACTCGATAAAACCGAGCCGCAAACCCAACATCATTCAGCAGTTTTGCAGCCAGTCGCCATCGTGGAATCGACAGTACGATCGCATCTTCGATCGCTCGAATAGTCATCGCCGGAGGACTTGCTTCTACAAAGGGTGTTTCGCCCACCATGTCGCCCCGCGATAGCTTGGCAAACTCTCGTTCGACGGGATCTGTTTTTTCTAGCGTCGAGAAGGCGCGGATCAGAGGATTATCTGCATCTTCTGCGATCGCGGCCGCCATTTTGCCATCTAGTAGAATGTATAGCGAGTCTACAGGTCTTCCGGCATGAAATAAAACTGATCCCGCTGGAATTCTCATTGCAGTTCCCGCAGCAATCATCCAACCGATGTCGCTATCGTTTAATTCTGCAAATGTAAATAGAATTTCTCGCACTTGTGGCTGACACAAAACGACGGTGCTGTGCCCAATTTGGTTGACCATTTGTTCGAGTCGGTGGGCTAACAAAACAGCGATCGCTCGATATAGGTGAGCCGCAAACGTAATATCTGCCTGCATCTTTTCGAGTAGCTGCTGCTGGGGAATCATCAAAACCAGCGATTTTTTGGCTGCTTTAACCGTTGTAGAAGACTGATAAGACGCTAAAAATGGCATCTCACCAACGACTTCACCCTTCGAGAGTCGGGCAATTTCTCGCCCTGAAAGTTCGCCCCCTTCGAGCGCGGCAAATGCTCGCCCGATCGGATTATCGTCAGCCTGAGCAACCGTGACCGTTAATGCGCCATCTAGCAGAATATAAAGAGCATTGACAGGAGTTCCTTGGCGAAGCAGAGTTGTGCCAGCCGTAATTTCTTCTCTCTGACCTGTGGCCAAGATCCAGTCAATATCGCTACTACTAAGTTCCTTGAGTAGAACCTCTGTCATAATTCACTTCCTGTTGTAAAGAGTGCAACCATTGAGTCAAGAGAGAATAGGGGAAAGTGATCAAACAACAATCATTAGAAGATCACGATTGAGATGATTAGGTTATGCAACTTATGTAGAGAAGAACATCTCGATTTTTCAAAATAAAGCTACAGATGTTTGTGCATAGACAAGAGCATAGTTCCAATTAAAGGCAAGGCAAGCCATTGGATCGAGCCAAACATCTGTAGCGTAAGCGCAGCAAAACTTGGATAACACAGCTAACGAGGAGAATCGTTATTTGGTTTCTCCATTGTGTGGTAGGTTGGCTCTTGGGGGTAATAGCCAGAAGTCGCTTCACCCAAATATTTAGAGACCTCTTCAGACACACCGCTATACAGATTGTCTAGAGAGTACTCTCCTAGAGGTGGAGCCTGGAAAGCTCCGCCCGCAATGCTTTCGAGATCTTGAGCCAATAGCTCTTGTACCTTTTGTACTTTGTTGTCCATTTCGTTTTTCTCCGTGATGAATAGCGGTTAGTTCCGAACTTAGAACTAGTTGCTAATCACTAACCGCTAGATTGATTTGAGGAAATTTAACTATGCAGAACCTTCGATCGCGGTTGCATCTCCAAACAACTCACCCAGAATTTTTAGATCCTCAGTAGTTGCATCGGTAATAACCAGTTGGATGAGTGCAGATTCGATGTTTTCAGACTGAAATACCGACTTCGCCGAACCACCACACCCTGAGCTAGGTGAGGTTTCTTGGGCAAACCCAAGCGTCGATTTCTTAAATCGAGCCACCGAAAACTGCAAATCGAAGCCCCCTGCTACGTCGTCTAATTCCTCATCTGATAGTTCGCTGACTCCCTCAGAGAACTGCGATACGATTGCATTATCTGGAGTCATTTCGTCACCTGACATAGAAACTCCTTCATGTGGGTTATAGAACTAGGAAACATCCGCTGCTTTGAATTCGTTAAGCTCTTGCTCTGAGAAAAATACCTGTTGAGACGTGACGCTTATAATGCCACCCTCTTTAGGAATGATCACAAAACCAAGCTGATCTGTCTCAGCGTTTATAGTTCTCCCAAAGACATCGCTTGTTGCGCCCCCTGCCACACTATCAAGCTCTTGGTTAGATAGCTCTAGTGCTTCATCAGGCTTTCTGTTCTCCATTATTGTTGTCCTCTTTGCGTTTATGGTGAGGTGAATAATTTGAAATGAGTGAAGAGTTGTACAACTTCCTTTCGTACTATTTCATCAGGAATCAAGAATAGATCCAACCAAACTGTCAAGACACTTGTAGTAAGCAGCTTACCTGTTCGCTGAAGTCGCCCAGATGAAGGTTCGTCGGGGTTCTCTTGTTATTGACGAAATAGAATTACTAGTAGAAAAACTAGCACTCTCCACTCATCGTACTTAGTAGAAATCAATGACTGGGCTTAGAAAAAACCTTCAGGGATACTAGGAAGAGTCACATCTGCAACTTTGATTTCTTTCAATTGTTGCTGAGACAGACTATCTTTCTGAATCACAGTAGAGTTAATTCCACCGTTTGCGCCAATGCTGGTTTGACCAAAGTTGAAAGAATCTGCATTCAAGTTGTCAGCATCGACCACACTGAGGGCTGCCCCTCCAGCAACGGTATCGAGTTCATCAGAAGACATTTCTACGGGCTTGTTGTTCTCAGACATGATGTTTCTCCTTGGTTTCCGGTTTATGTATATCAAGCAGTGAAAGCGATGTGCGGTTGATTGCTTGCGTTCCTTGCTTGATGTCACCAGAATAGGCTTTCGATTCCTTCATTCACATCTGAAAAACGTCTAAGATTCGACCTCGGCGAAGTGTAGAGACGCGCTCTAACTTTCGCTTTAGGATGCTGAATATCTCCTGAGACTTTGGTTATAGAGAAATCAAGATCGCCCCCACAAAAGTAATGTGTTTACCCTGCAATCTGGTGTTCGACTGCATATTGCAGTATCACTAAACGTGAAAGTCTGAATGCGGAATTAGGGTCGATATCAAGCTCGATCGAAACTTACCACAAAACTAGATTTATAGATTCAATGATCTGCAACTATCTCATTACTATCAGCGCAATGTTGTGAATGCCCAACTGTAAATAACCAACCGAAACAGCAATGCTAAACAGACTCAAATTGGCAGCCAAATTTACCTTACTTCTATCGCTAGTCTTTTGGGCGCGATCGCGCTAAGCGGTTTTGCGCTATCCCATGCCTTAGAGCAAAAAGCCGAATATGAGATTGGCTATCGTAGCCAAATTTTGGCAGAAACCATGAACTCGGTGCGAAACTTCACCAATACGCGAGTCAGCCCCCTGCTGTCACCGCTTGTAGAAACTCAGCCTACTTTTGTTCCGGAAACAATTCCTAGCTATACCGTCAGAGAGGTCTTTGAACATCTCCGCAAGAATGAAGAGTACAAAGACTTCTTCTACAAAGATGCTTTGCTAAACCCAACAAATCTGCGAGATAAAGCAGATACATTTGAAGCAAACATTGTCGAACAGTTTCGCAGTCAACCAGGCATTAAAAACATCTCAGGGTTTCGCGATTCTGTGGGCGAAAAATTATTTTATAACGCTCGACCTTTTTCCATTAAAAACCCGACTTGTTTGCGCTGCCACAGCACCCCTGAAGCTGCCCCCAAAAGCCACATTGCCAGCTATGGCTCAGAAAATGGCTTCGGCTGGAAGCTCAACGAGATTATGGGCACTCAGATTATTTACGTTCCTGCTAGTAAGGTTTTTGACGATGCAAATCGTGCTTCTGCTCTGTTCATCAGCATATTCACAGGCATATTCGCTTTAGTGATTCTGCTAATTAACTATATGCTCAAGCGAAACGTGCTGCAACCCATTAAGCCCATGGCTCAACTTGCCCAAAAAATCAGTATGGATGAAATTAGCGCCGAAGAAGCGGCAGAGTTTGAACACGAAAAATTGGCTCCGATCGTCAAGCGCAATGATGAACTTGGGCAATTGGGGCGAGTGTTTCAGCGCATGGTGCATGAGATCTATGCCCGCGAACAGCAACTCAGACAACAAGTACAAAAACTTCGCCTAGAAATTGACGACGTGAAACGGGCGCGTCAAGTCGCTGAAATTGCTGAATCAGAATCATTCCAAAAACTACAGGAGGAAGCAAAAGCCATGCGAAACAAACGCGACACTGCCACCGAATAAGGAACATTAATTCGCTTTCCTAAAATAGTGTACTTCTACCTTCTACCTTCTACCTTCTACTTCCTGCCTTCCTACCTTCCTACCCTATTAACTCACTTGGAGGATTCATTGTGTCTGAAATTATCTCAATTCACTCTTTTCGGGGTGGCACTGGTAAGTCTAATGTTACAAGCAATCTCGCCACCCTAATCGCTCGCTCTGGCAAGCGGGTTGGTGTAGTTGATACCGACATTCAATCGCCTGGCATTCACATCCTATTTGGGCTTGAAGAAGAGCAAATACGCTATACCCTGAATGACTATCTCTGGGGTCGTTGCGCGATCGAAGAAGCCGTCTACGATCTCACCCCGATGCTCAAACAAAAACAAACATTTTTTGGTAAGCAAGGCAGTCTCTATCTCATTCCTTCCAGCATTAAAATGAGCGACATTTCTCGTATTTTGCGAGAAGGCTATGATGCTCGGCTCCTCAACGATGGTCTGCATAATTTGGTGCGTCGCCTCAAGCTAGACTATTTACTAATCGACACCCACCCTGGCATCAACGAAGAGACACTCCTATCAATTATTTTGTCTGATGTCTTTATCTTAATTCTGCGCCCCGACAAGCAGGATTATCAAGGAACTGCCGTCGCTGTTGATGTTGCCCGCAAGTTAGAAGTACCAAAGATGATGCTAATCGTGAACAAAGCATTGCCTTCTTTGAACTTCAAGGAACTAAGGCAACGAGTACAAAATACTTATGAAGTCCCGGTTGCAGGCATTCTACCTGTGTCTGAAGAAATGTTTGATTTAGGCAGCAGCGGCATTTTTTCTTTGCAGTATCCCGATCATCCCTGGACTCAAGAAGTAAATACGATCGTCAAACAAATTACAGGTTCTAGTTCAAAATTGTTTGTTTAGCCGCAAATTCTCTCTGGTCTTCTTGGCGTGGGTTTCGGCTCCGCTCAACCCACTTGAGCCATTGAGGGCTGAGGGAAGCTGTTGAGGGCTGAGCGAAGTCGAAGCCCGACCTCCACTGGGCAGAACATTTCCTGATGTGGTGATCTCAGCAGAATTATGGGCATTTTATCGAAGCGACTTGCCTCACGATAACTTCATGTTTCCGTGAGATTACGATCGCGCTTGCTCAAGTTCAACCCCCACACTTCCCAGCCCGGAGGCAACAATGGCAGAAAAAACAGGACGCTTTGCAATTTTAGAGCAGCTAGTTGCAGATGGAATCGAGTATATTTTTGGCAATCCTGGCACAGTCGAGCAGGGCTTTCTAGATGCACTATCTGAATATCCGCAATTGAAGTATGTGCTGGCGCTGCAAGAATCTGTAGCCGTGATGATGGCAGATGGCTATGCAAGAGCCACCAAAAAACCGACGATCGTCCAGCTTCACAGTACGCCCGGTGTGGGCAATGGCATCGGAGCACTCTATCAGGCAAAACGGGGACACTCTCCACTGGTGGTGATTGGCGGCGACGCAGGCATCAAATATATGGGTATGGATGCTCAGATGGCAGGCGATCTAGTTGCCCTAGCAGAACCCGTAACCAAGTGGTCAACGATGGTTCTCGATTCCTCTTCTTTGCTGCGTGTGTTGCGACGAGCGATCAAAATTGCTTCTACACCGCCGATGGGGCCTGTTTACATCTGTTTGCCAGCCGACATTTTGGATCAGCCGATTGTCGAGCCAATTTTTCCGACTTCCATTCCATCGACCCGCACTGTGCCCGAAGATGCGATCGTGCAAGAAATGGCTGCTCTTTTGGCTAATGCAGCCCAGCCCATGATTTTTATAGGCGATGGCATTGCCTATTCCCATGCTCAGGATGAGTTGACGCTAGTGGCAGAAATGCTGGGCGCAGAAGTTTGGGAAGCAGACAATGGCGAACTAAATATGAGCCAAACTCACCCGCTCTATCAGGGTTCGACGGGTCACATGTTTGGGTATCAGAGCCGTCCAATTATGCAAAAGGCGACGTAAATTTGGTTTGTGGAACCTATATTCTACCTGAAGTGTTTCCTGATCTTGATAGTGTGTTTGCTGACGGTGCAAAAGTGTTGCACATTGATTTAAATGCCTATGAAATTGCTAAGAATCATCCTGTTGATATAGGCGTGGTGAGCGATCCAAAACTTTCGTTAGCAAAGTTGGCAGAAGCATTAAACAAGATCATGACCCCTGCCCAAAAGCAGGTCGCCGAATCGCGGATGGAAGCACTCGCCAAAGCTAAAGTTGCCAAGCGATCGCTGGCCCTCAAAGCTGACCAGGCAGTGCGTGAATCGACCCCGCTCCGGTTCTCTCGGTTTATGGAAGAATTGTCGCAACACTTGCCCGAAGATGTAATGATTTTTGACGAAGCTTTGACCTCTTCTCCGGATGTAGTTCGCTATCAACCGACGACCCAATCGGGACATTATTTTGTGACTCGTGGCGGCTCATTAGGGGTCGGAATTCCAGGCGCGATCGGGGTGAAATTGGCCAACCCTGACAAGACGGTAATCGGCTTTACTGGAGACGGCGGCAGCATGTACACCATTCAGGCCTTGTGGACGGCGGTGCGTCACAATATCGATGCAAAATTCATTGTTTGCAACAATCGATCGTACAAATTATTACAGTTAAATATTCAGGCCTACTGGAAAGAGCAAGACATTCCTGCTCATGATTTTCCGTTAAGCTTTGATTTGTCGTATCCAGCGATTCAGTTTGACCAAATGGCTCGATCGATGGGCGTTCCGGCGATTAGAATCGAGAAACCTGAAGAAATTGCGGCTGCGATCGCTAAAGCGCTTTCCCACAAAGGGCCTTTCCTTTTGGATGTCGTGATCGATGGCAACATTCAGCCCGAATTGATCAGCAAAGCTTGCCAGTAAAAATACGGAGTTTTGCAAAATCTCAGATACAAATGTGATCACTTCACTCATCGTGCTGTAACCTTGTCCTTAGTTTCAGTGATTTTGATACTAGGTTGCCCTCTCAAAAGTACTACGCTAAGTATTGCTCTTTGCGTTTCTAAATCCTTCATTGTGGTGTAAGTTCTCGTGGAGAACCTATGCCATATTCCTGAAAATCTTTTAACCACACCTGGTATCAATTCACTGCAATTCGCTAAAGCATCTAAATAATCTTGGTGTGATGAGCAATTCAATCTCTTCCCTTACCAACAGCACGCCCCGATGCTGTTGGATGTTTCTGCTGGCTAGCCCTACTGCCGCACTGATCATTCTGTTTGTCACCGCTCAGAGTGTTGTTGCACTCAATTCAACGCAAGGTTCTACTCAGGAAAGCACCCCCTATTTAGATGCTGTACAGATTCCTGAAGTTCTACCTGAGCGATCGTCGAATGAACTTGCAGCCAATCAAAGCAGCGAAAAAACTGCAACACTAGAAATCACTCCAGAAGTAAGTTCGATCGATTCCGAAGCAACTAAGCTTGAGACCATTCAAATCAAAGCTGAGCCTGTCACGATCGCTCGTGTTACCTCAGTTTCAGGGCTTTCGGATGTCAAACCCTCGGACTGGGCATTTCAGGCTTTGCAATCTCTGGTCGAGCGCTATGGCGTAATTGAAGGCTACCCAAACGGAACCTTCAAGGGCAATCGGGCGATGACCCGCTACGAATTTGCGGCGGGTCTAAATGCTGCGCTAAACCGTGTCAATGAACTAATCGAAGGTGGGCTTGCCGACAAAGTTTCTCGCGCCGATCTAGAAACGATCGACAAACTGCAAAAGGAATTTGCCAAAGAACTAACCACCTTGCGCGGCAAAGTTGAAGCACTCGAAGGTCGCACCACGCGCCTAGAAATGTTCCAGTTTTCAACCACTACACGTTTGTCTGGCCAGGCAATTTTTGCCCTCAACACAGGGCTGCAAAACCGCAACGACGACGACCCCAACACGGTTTTTCTGAGCCGCGTTCGCTTGACGTTAAACACCAGTTTCACAGGTCGCGATCAGTTGCAAACACAATTGCAAGTCTCCACTGGGTCGCCTGTGCTGAGATCGAGCCAATCTCCCGGTGTAGCCTTTGATGCCGCCGACTATTTGGCAGATGCCTCCAGTGGGTTGTTCTACTCAGCGACCACCGGAGACGGCTTTCAGCTCAATCGGTTGAGTTACACATTTCCAGTGGGAAATGACTTGTCGATCGTGCTTTTCCCACGCGGTTTTGCCTCCGATTATGTAGACTTCAACACCTACTCCAACAAACAATTCGACAACGCCAACAATTTCTCCACTACGGTGCTCACGAGCAACATTCTGTTGTTTGGTCGTGACTTTACCTCGTCGGGTGCGGCGGCAATTTGGCGACCCAAACAAGGCCCATTCACCTTCAGAGCCGTCTATTCTGCCCAAGATGCAACTGTGCCCAACCCGACCGGCCTAACGACCTTACCCACGGGCTTGGGATCAATTACCGATGCCTATGGCAACTCGCGCAACAATCGTCGGGGCGGTCTGTTTGGCGATCCCTATGTTGGCATTGTCGAAGCAGAATACTCGCCTTCTAAAAAGTTTGCCGCTCGATTTCAATATGCCAATGGTGAAGTTGGCGGTCGAAAATACACGGCAGTAGGCGCAAATTTTGAGTATACGTTTAGCGATCGTCTGGCGGTTTTTGGACGCGTCGGCTACTCGCCCAATTTCTTCCCCAGTGCCTTTTTTGGAAATGCAAAACCAAGCTATTGGCAGGCGGGCGTTGCCTTCCCAAATTTGTTTGTTAAAGATGCATTAGCGGGTTTCTCTGTTGCCCAACCACTAATTTTTCGCGAGAATGCAGTGCAGCCAAACGTCACTGGAACTCAGACAAACTACGAATTGTTTTACAACTACCCCGTTAGTGCTGCGATTCGGATCACGCCCCTGATTCAGATCATCACAGACCCGTTAAACAACAAAGAAAGAGGGGCTATTTTCACAGGAACCCTACGGACGGTGTTCTCTTTCTAGAATGCGCGACTGCCCACAGAGAAAGACTGACAACGTTCAAGTAATCAAGTTGAGAAAAGCCAATGGGTATTGGAATGAAGTCGTCAAAAGATTGGCGTAGATCATTGCTTTTACGCGCCATGCGATTGAATTCGATTGGAATTGCAGCCCTGCTAGCGATCGTAGCGCCAGTGAATTCAGAAACGCTATCTGTAAAAAATGCTAATGCTACGCCTAAACTAGCAGAATCGAGTTCGCTAAATACGATCGCAGAGTATGCAAAGGGAAATATTCATGGAGACAATGCTAAATTAAATCAGGTAGATCAGTATGTGGATGAAAGCAGCAAAAATGCTGCGATCGCAACTCACAACCAGAAGCTACAGAATAATAATCCGATTTTGAGTCAACTCGATCGATACGCCTACGAAGGCAGTGAAGATCAAGCCCTAGACATTCAAATCAACCGCAACGTTGGCCTCACAGAACTCGACAAAACCAGCACACTAGATTGGGCCTTTGACACCAGCGATGTTGAAGCAGATCAGGCAACCACTCAAGTGTCTCAGGTCACGTCTGTCTCGCAGTTAGTAGATGTCAGACCGACGGATTGGGCCTTTACAGCGTTGCAATCTCTGGTCGAGCAGTATGGCTGCATTGCGGGCTATCCCGATCGTTCGTTTCGCGGTAATCTCGTTCTGACTCGGTTTGAGTTTGCGGCGGGCCTGAATGCGTGTCTCGATCGCATCAACGAATTAGCCGTCACTGCCACTAGCAATCTAGTTGCAAAAGAGGACTTTGTAGCTCTAGAAAAACTTCAAGCAGAGTTTGGTGTAGAAATCGCTGCGATTAAAGGGCGAGTTGATGGTTTAGAAACGCGGACGAGAAAGCTAGAAACGGAGCGATTCTCTTTTACATCTAAGCTGTTTGGTTTGGCTTATTTTAACTACTCTGTGTTGTCTAATGCTGATGATTTGCTGCGCGAAACCGGATTTCGGAGTATTCCAGCCGGGGCAAATGTCCGGTCTGCTCCTCTGACGCAGCGAGTGAAAAATCCGAATGCAACCTCCAGTGGTTTGGCATGGTTGACCCTAGGATCTTCTTTTACAGGTAAAGACTTACTGCTCACCCAATTGGCAATGGGGCAAGGCATTTCACCTGCCAACTATCTTACGTCTGCAACCTCTACAATCAATAGCACTGGCATTCCTTTTACGGATGCAGGGGCTTATTTGGGCCCCGGTGCGCCCGTAGTGTTGCGAGAACTTGCCTATGAATTTCCGGTCTTGGGAAATGGTCGGTTGGCCATTGGGCCCAGAATTAACTGGTTTCGATTTTTTGATGCCAATCCTTTTACATTTTTTCTGACGGGAACCTCTTCATTGAACTCGATCGCAGGCACGTTGACGAATGATGTTCGACGCGGCGCAGGGGCGGTTCTTGTGTCACCGTTGAGTCCTAAACTCGATTTGCGTTTGGGCTATTTGGCAGAAGGCAATGAATATAGCACTCAAAATTTGGCTGCTTTTAATTCGGCTTCTAGTGTCGAGGAAGGCTTGTTTGGCGGCACAAATAGCCTAACTGTTGAATTGACCTACAAACCTGATCCGGTCTTTAATTTCAGGATCATGTATAGTCGGGCAAATAGTCGGGCAAGAACGCAATTTTTAGATAACCAAGTGCCTGTGACAAGTCCCGTCAAACTAGTGAGTGGTGCACCTATTAATGGACTCGCTGATGATGGCTTCGGTGGCGGTCTAGAGGATGCACAATCTAATATTTTTCAGGTCAATTTCGATTGGCTCATCAATCGACGGGTCGGAATTTTTGGTCGATATGGATTTGCCGATACGCGCTTGAATGCTCAGATTGATTCGCGCAGTGGCAATATCAATACTCAGTCCTTCCAATTTGGGTTCACGGTGTTAGATTTATTCAAACGAGGCGCACAGGGAACGCTTTCTTTTGTGATGCCATTTAACTACACCAAAGGACGCGACTACCTTGTCTCTGGTGCAGGAGATGGTGGAATTCAATATGAATTGGAAGGCGTTTACTTCTACCCTGTGACTAATAACATTGCGATCGTTCCCAATGTGCAAGTCATTTTCAATGCCAACAATTTCAGCAGCAACCCAACGATCGCTGTCTTCAACATTCGCACCCAGTTTAGTTTCTAATCGAATCCTCAAATCACACCAGATTTCTCGTAGAAGCATCTTCACTCAGCCTCTACGAGTTTTTTCGTAGATACAGATAAACTTTGAATTAATGCCTCAGCCCCCCTTCCGCGCCTGGTCAATATCTCAGTATTATTTCGCTAACTTATGAGAAAATCATTGGTCTTTTCTGAAGATGTACCAAATATTACGGATGTAAATTCACTAGTTAACGACGATGCTAGTTGCGTTGAACTCAGTAGTTGAACAAGCGTAAGGTTAACTATTTCAACCTACCCTGAAAGCTATTTCAAACAGGTGTCATTTGGTTGGTCTCTTTCAAGATAAGCCTTAGTATGAGTGTCTTGCTCGCGAGTGAGACGATCGTGCTACAGCTATCTACGAATGAATTGCATCCACCTACTAAGAAGTAATAGGAAGCATAGACAATTACTTTTCAAGTATCTTCTCAGATTGAGTTACAGACTTTTCACGCTTTCTTTCACTGTTCCTACAATCATTCATTTATCACTAGGAGAAGTATGAGTAATTCGGCTCCCCTGAGCGAAACAGAGCTTCGAGAATTTGCAGAAGCCTGGTATCGCAAGCTCGATGTGCATGAACCCTTGGAAAATTACCGATCCTTCTTATCTGAAGAAGTAGAGATGGTGTTTCCCGAAGCTACAATTCGTGGATTTGAAGGATTTGCAGGTTGGTATGAGCGCGTGATCAGCATCTTTTTTGATGAAGTTCACGCAGTTAAAGAAGTGAAGATCATTTCAACCTCTGACAATGCAACGGATGTGAAAGTGATCGTCAAGTGGGAAGCAAGCGTTTGGAATGCACCGGAACCCTACAGCAAACGGATTGTTTTAGATGCTTATCAGACTTGGACTGTGAAGCGATCGACCTCTGGCACTCCTGTTGTCGCCACTTATATTGTGGATGAATTGAAATACTATGAAGGATCAGCAACCTTATAGGGATGAGGGATGAGGGATGAATCTTTAGTCTCTAAGTTCTTAATCTTGTCTTTTACATTTTGCATGTGTGCCTGACTTCCTTTGACTTGATATTTAGAATTGTCATTTCTTTCAAGGTTGTGACTTCGGATGGGCTAAAGCACGATCGTAAAGTTGCGTAAATTCTTTGATATCTGGTTGCATTGCTATCTTCAGTGGGAATACTCAGCCAAGGTTCAGATTTCGTAAAGCCTTTTTACAACTAGAGTGTTGAGTAAGCATCTTCAGTGGGAACACTGAGTCGAACAGTCGAATGTTTCCAATTTGGAGGCGGCGTAAAGAAAGAGGCAGTTTTTGCCCACGATCGTCTCACTCGGCCTGAAATTTTTCAGTTAATTCCTATTCCTCAGCAGCATCAGGAGCGGCTATGTCTTCGAGTGTCGAAGTTGTTGAAAAGATGTACCACTGCTTTAAGTCGGGCGATATGGCCACACTCAAAGCAGAGGTCTTTGCAGAAGATTTGAAGTGGCATCTACCCGGACACCACCCCCTCGCCGGAACCAAACACGGTATTGATGAGGTTCTCGCTTTTTTGGGCGTTTACGCAGCTTGGGCTTGCAAGTTACACCGATCGGCATGGGTGAATTAAACTCCGGTTCTGTTGTTGAAGTTTACCGCGCTACGGGCGATGTAAATGGCGCAAAACTGCAAGCGCTGAACTGCAACCACTACACGGTTGAGAACGGCAAAATCACAGAAGTGCAAGTGCTAATGGCCGATCAACATGGCTATGATGCCTTCTTTTGGGAAGCTTATCATCTCAAGCCAATTCCCGATCGCCTTGTTTAAGAACCGATAACCATCAAGAGGAACCCAACCATGACCCCCACGGAAGAACGTAATATCGCCTGCTTCACCCGCTTTATTGAAGAAGGCTTAAATCAGAAGAAAATTAGCAACATTGCTGATGAATTCATCAACGGCAACATTGTCATGGAAGCGCCTGGCGTACCGACAATGGATGGGCGACTCAAGGGTAACGACATTTTCAAGTTCTTTACCAGCAGTTTTGTAGATGCATTTCCCGATGTGAAATGTTCGATGGCTCATTGCATTGCTGAGGGTGATGCACTCGCGGTTGATGTTCTATACGAAGGAACTCACACTAAAGAATTTGCTGGCGTTCCTGCGACTGATAAATACATCAAAGGTGGCGAACTTTGGTATATGTTGTTTGCAAATGGCAAGATCCGTCACCTGAAAATTTGTGAATATGGTACGCCGCTACGGGCTATGCTGCTGGGCGAATAGAAGGAAGAGCTTAGGGGTTGTCTTCGGTATGCAACACAAGCCGAACTCGATCGCGTCCCTCAAGCTCAACTTGACAGCCAGCGTTGCCGAATGAAAGGATGAATTGCCCTCCTCAGGCAGTGAGGCGAGAGCTTTGCCAACCTTTCTCCCCCAGGAAAAGAGAGTCAGAAGTCTGGTTCCTCGACCTTTGGGAGAGAGCTAGGGTGAGGGCAAATCTGACGGTTCATACCTGAACTCTGCAACACCTGACAGCCTACTAGTCCGTCAATAAATGATTGACGGGTAACCAAACGCTAGGAGATTGATTCAGGTTAAATTTTGAGGGTTTTCAACCCGTCAAAATTTTCTTGACAGACCACTACTCACCAAATGCAGATGATAGG
>JAAUOZ010000276.1 GCA_012034655.1 Leptolyngbyaceae cyanobacterium CSU_1_3
TAGATTTTGGTTAGAAGGGGTGTGGGGCTGCGCAGCCAGGGTCCACCCCTGCACCCGTCCAAAATCTTTAATTTATGCCCTGACAAAGTATAGATTCCGAGATTTGGGGCAGTTTTGGTGCATTCCGCCCCTCGCCCTCAACTGAGCTAACCTCGATCCTTACGTTCTCATGCCTGTCATCCCGTACCGTCTCGATCGCTTGCAAAATCAGAAAGATCTCGCTCAATTTCTCCACACCTTTCAACAAACAAATTTTGAAAAATCTTCCCTACAAATTGCCAGCATTTCTTTAGAAATAAATCCGGTTGATCCGTTAGCTGTGCTTCAGGCGATCGGGCAACCTCACCAGAGACATTTTTACTTTGAGAAGGCAGGAAAAGAATCGATTTTGGCGATCGAGACAGCGATTCAACTAGAATTTGAAGGCGAAAAACGATTTTATCAGGCTAAACAATTTATCCACGATGCGCTGAAAAACATCACCCATATGGGGTTGAATGCCCCATTTTCTGGGGCACATTTTTTCTGTAATTTCTCTTTTTTTGATCAAGTTTCTCAGGAGGCTGTTTTTCCGGCGGCATCGGTTTTTCTACCTCGCTGGCAGATCGTTCGCAGAGGCAATCGTTGTACAGTGACGGCTAATATCGAGGTCGATCGCAGGCTTGATCCTGACACGATCGCCCACCAAATATGGAAAAAGCTGCAAGTGATTCAAGGGGTGCAATATGAAGCGATCGATCTGAGAATCGATCACAAGAAGCTACTCACAAAACAAGACGTTTCTCCAACAGGCTACTTCAAAACTTCGGTCGCTTCAGCTTTAGAATTAATTTACAAAAAACACTTTCATAAAATTGTTCTAGCCCATGCTCTCGATGTCACATCACCAATTCCCTTCAATCTAATTTCATCCCTCAACAACCTGAGAAAACTTTACCCCAATTGCTACATTTTTTCGACCAGCAACAGCACAGGGCAAACCTTTGTAGGAGCTAGCCCAGAGCGGTTAGTTAGTTTGCACAATCAACGTCTAGAAACCGATGCTCTGGCAGGGTCGGCCCCACGAGGAAAAACGGCGATCGAAGATGCTCAGTTTGCCCATGATTTGCTGTCTAGCGTCAAAGAAACCCATGAACATCAAGTGGTGATTGATTCGATCGCCCAACATTTATCACACCTTGGCTTGCAGGCACAATGCTCGCCTGCTCGTCTGTTGCGACTTCCCAATATTCAGCATTTGCATACACCGATTCGGGCAAACGTTCCGGCGGGGGTGCATTTGTTAGATGTGGTGGCAGAACTACACCCCACGCCCGCCGTCGCCGGAGCGCCCAGAACCGTCGCCTGTGAGCAAATTCGTCGCTATGAGCAGTTTGAGCGATCACTCTATGCAGCCCCGATCGGCTGGGTCGATCACCAAGGCAATGGGGAATTTGCGGTGGGCATTCGTTCTGCGCTTTTGGATGGCTGCCAGGCTCGGCTGTTTGCGGGAGCGGGGATTGTCGCAGGTTCCAATCCTGAGAAAGAACTCAACGAGGTGCAGCTAAAACTTCAGGCCCTTCTGCGGGCCTTAGTTTAACCGCCCTAGGGTTTTTCGCCATCTCGATCGCTCGATCGCCCCATCATAGGAGTCGTTTCCCGTGGGGGTTGGTCTCCATCTCTATCGGGCAATGGCTGAATGCTCCTCGCGGACTGTCGATGTAGAAATCGCGTTTCTGCGGATTTGATGACAATGTAAAGCACAGGCACAATAAACAGACTGAGGAATGTTGCCACACACATACCACCGACGATCGCCGTCCCTAAAGATTGACGAGCCGCTGCCCCCGGCCCCGTAGCAATCACCAAAGGCACAGCGCCAACCGTCGTTGAGATCGCCGTCATCAAAATCGGACGCAGGCGTTCTCGACCGGCCTCAATGACAGCGCTGGCAATGCCCTTGCCAGTCGCCCGCTCTTCGTTGGCAAATTCGACGATCAAAATCGAGTTTTTGCTAGCCATGCCGATCAGCATCACAAAGCCAATTTGGGTGTAAACATCATTGGCACTGCCCCGCAGCAGAACGGCTAAAAGTGCCCCCAAAATCGCCAATGGCACGGTCAGCATGATGATCACCGGATCAATGTAGTTTTCATACTGCGCGGCCAAGGTGAGAAAAACGAAGACGATCGCCAGTCCAAAAATCACGTTTGCTGCGCCCCCCGACTCGATTTCCTCCAGGGATAACCCCGACCACTGGAAGCCAAATCCACGGGGTAAGGTTTCTTTGGCGATCGCTTCCATTGCTTTGAGAGCCTGTCCCGAACTCGCTCCCGGAGCCGGTGCGCCGTTGATCTCGACCGATCGAAACAGATTGTAGTGGGTGATAATGGACGGCCCATTGGTTTGGGTGATCTTGACCAGATTGCCCAGTGAAATCATTTTTCCTGGCGCACCGTTTGTGCTAGCGCTACGGACGTACAGCCGTTTGATATCTTCAGGATTAGAGCGAAACTGACGATCGGCTTGCACATAAACCCGATAGGCTCGGTTGAATTGGTTAAAGTCGTTGACGTAGGTAGAGCCTAAAAAGATTTGCAGCGTGTTGAAAATATCTTCTAGAGAGACCTGTAGCTGGCTAGCGCGATCGCGATCAACCTCAATCTCGATTTGCGGGGTGTTGACACTAAAGTTGGGTCGCAAACCTGCCAGTTGGGGGTTTTGGGCAGAAGGATAGGTGGCTGCTCGCCCCATAAATTTGCCCAAGGTTTCACCGAGGGCCTCAAACCCCAGCCCCGTGCGATCTTGCAGGTGAAACTCAAAGCCGCCAAAGCTCCCAATGCCTGGCACGGCTGGGAAGTTAAAGGGCAACACGATCGCTTCTTGAATGGAAGCGAGTTTAGGAAACAACCCAAAGGGCTGCGGGAAGAAGCCGCCAATGATTGCTTGCAGCGATTGATTTGCCCCAGTTCTCTCCTCCCACGGTTTTAAGGTGGTAAAAATCAGACCGTTGTTAGGAGTTGCCCCTCCAAAGCTGAATCCGCCGACTGCAAAAATATTCGAGACCTCTGGCTGGTCTTTGAGAATTGCTTCGGCTTTCTCTAACACTTTCTCGGTGTACTCAAGGGAAACGCCTTCGGGAGCCTGAACCACAGTGATAAATACACCTTGGTCTTCGTCAGGAATGAATGCTTGCGGTACAAAGTTGTAGACAAAATAAGTGAGAGCCAACGCCCCGGCAAACACGGTCAGCACCAGGCTTTTACGGCGCACGACCTGGCTTAAACTGCGACCGTAGGCTTCACGAGTGCCATCGATCGCCCAGTTGACGCGATCGAAGAACCAATTGCTGCGGTGAGTTTGCCCTGGCTTTAGTAATAATGCCGACAACATCGGTGTAAACGTCAATGCATTAAAGGTAGAAACCGTGACCGAAAACGCGATCGTCAATGCAAACTGCCTGTAGAGTTGTCCGGTTGTGCCTGGGAAAAAAGCGACCGGAACGAATACCGTGATCAATACAAGCGATGTTGCAATGACAACACCAAACAACACATCCATAGAAGCGATCGCGGCCTCGGTGGGGCGCATCCTATCTACCTGAATGCGGCGGATAATATCCTCAATAATGACAATGGCATCGTCAACCACTAGACCCGTTGCCAGTGTCAAGCCAAACAACGTTAGCGTATTGATAGAGAAACCCAGTAACTTAACAAAGATGAATGTGCCAATGAATGCGATCGGAATCACGATTGAAGTGATCAGGGCGGCTCGCCAATCTTGTAAAAATAGAAACAAGATGACCACCACAAGAATCACTGCTTCGATCAGCGACTGCACCACCTCCTTTGCACCTTCGTCAATAAATGTCGTCGTGTCAAATGCAATGGCATAGCGCATTCCAGGTGGGAAGTTTCCGGCTAGGGTCTTCATTTCAGCTTTGACCGCTTCCGCTACCTCCAGCGCATTGCTGCCAAACTGCTGATTGATTCCCAAACCTATGCCTCGGTGGGTGATGCGATCGTTAGGGGTAAATCTGAGCACGGAGCCATAATTTTCTGCCCCTAGTTCCGCCCGCCCCACATCCTTGAGCCGCACGAGTGTCCCCGTGTCGGTCGTTTTGATCACAATGTTATTGAATTCTTCTGCGCTTTTGAGGCGACCCTGTGCCGTGACCGAATACTGATATTGCTGCCCAGAGTTAGCGGGTGGTTGTCCGATTTGGCCTGCACCAACTTGGATGTTTTGCTGTTGCAAAGATGTCACCACATCCTGCGGAGTGATCGATCGACTCGCCAACCGTTCAGGATCGATCCAGAGCCGCATGGCATAGGTGCGTTCTCCAAAAATTTGCACATCGCCTACGCCCTTAATTCGCCGCACGGCATCTGCGATATATAGGTCAGCGTAGTTGCTCAGATAAATATCGTCGTAGAGATCTTCTCCTTTTTTCTCATCGCGATCGGAATATAGCCCGATCGCCAACAGAAAGTTATTGTTGATTTTCGTGACCTGGACACCAGTCTGATTGACCGGCCCAGGCAAGCGAGACAGTGCCGTAGAAACACGATTTTGGACATCGACGGCTGCGAGGTCTTGGTCGCGCCCCAGGTCAAAGGTGAGACTGATGTTGCTCGCCCCGGTATTGTCACTGGTGGATTTGATATATCTCACACCATTGATGCCGTTCAGTTCCCGTTCTAGAATGTTCGTCACGGTTGATTCGACAACCTCTGCATTCGCGCCAACATAGTTAGAGGTAACGCTCACCTGAGGCGGCGCAATCTCTGGATATTGGGCGATCGGCAATGTAGGAATACAGGCCAGCCCCAACAGTGTGATGATGATCGAACAAACAGTGGCGAATACAGGACGCTGAATAAAAAAGTTAGAGATTGACAAAATCATAATGATCGAAACCTAGATTGACTCAGACAATCATTGAGACGCGATCGGAGAACAGTTTTGTAGTTGCAAAATTCCAGACGTGATGATGCGATCGCGGGCACTCAGTCCTTCTAGAATTTCTTGATCATTGTTCACAATTTTGCCAAGCTTGATGGGTCTTTGAGCAGCTACCAGTTGATCTGGCGCAGTTTCCGCTCCCTGCCCCGCCCCCTGACACCCCGCTTCCCGAAACGGAGCCGCCACAAAAATAAAGTCTCTGCCGCCCAGCCGAGAAACGGCCGTCGTCGGCACGAGCACCCCCGGACGGTTACTCCAAATCACTCTGGCGCGCACAAATTGGGACGCTCTGAGACTACCCGGATTGGCAAATCTGGCCTTAACCTGCACCGATTGAGTGGTGGCATCCACATTCGGCGCAACGAAGGAAATTTGCCCGGTTTGCCCCTCTCGCCCCTGATCATCTAACAACCGGACGGGTAATCCCGTTCGCAAGGCGGCTGCCCGTTCTAAGGGGATCTGAATTTGAATTTCTAACTGCTCATTTTGCGTCACATTCAATAGAGGAGTGGTCGTGGTGACACCATCGCCGACCTTAACGGGAATGTCGCCCACTGTGCCAGAAAATGGAGCTTTGATGGTGTAGTACTGAAGCTGGGCCTGCCCTTCAGAAATATTTGCCTGGGCTTGTTCTAGGGCGCGTTTGTTTCGGGCGACTGTAGCTTTGGTGCGATTGATAGCCGACCCTTGGGCCTGAATGTCGGCTTCTGCCTGTTGCAGATCTGCCTGGGCAGTGCGAAGGGCGTTCAAGCGTTGGTCGAGCACTTGGCGACTGGCTGCGCCTTCGCGGGAGAGTTCTCGGTAGCGTTCATATTCCTGTTCATTAAGCCGGACATTGGCCAGGGCTGCGGCACGTTTGGCCTCTAGAGAACGCAGTGTATCGTTTGCAGCGTCAACATCCGCTTCGGCTTCGCCGACTTCGGCGGCGGCGGTTCCGGCGGCCGATCGCCGACTGGCAACCTGGGCCTGCTGCTCGGCAGCATCAATTTGCAGAATGGGCTGACCTGCTTCTACGCGCTCTCCGGGGCGCACATAGATGTCTGAAATTTGCCCCGCGACTCGTGGCTGCAATGTCACCGACTGCCGCGAATCGAGATTTGCGGCGTAGTCAGAACTGTCGGAAATCGTCGCTACTTTGGGATTGGTCAAGTTCACCGGCATAGGGGGCGCAGCCATCGGCCCTGAAAACAGGAGCGGCAGAATCAGACGGTTGAATGCCACCCAGCCGAGACCTCCCACGATCGCGGCGATCACGATTGCTGGAAATAGCCATCGTCGCCAACGGGGGTTCTGAGGGTTCGGGTTTTCAGGAAGGGAAGGACTGGTTCGATCGGAAGTCTGAATAGCTAGATTAGGATTGGGGTCTTCGCGATTCATAGATCACTTCAAGGTAGGCTTAGGCAAAATTAAAGTCATGTTCGCTCTCAGGAATGAGAATTAAATAAACTGTAAGGCTTTGGATTAGCCCTCCCCCCCTCTCCCAAGCTGGGCAAGGGGAGTCAGAAAGAGTCTGGTTCCCCTGCTCCCAAGTTGGGAGCAGGGGTGAGGGGATGAGGGCGAACCCAAGCAATCAAACTCAC
>JAAUOZ010000277.1 GCA_012034655.1 Leptolyngbyaceae cyanobacterium CSU_1_3
ATTGAAACAGTCATTGGCAATCAAGGAAATGTTATTGTGGAACAGTGTGAAGCACATCTGTCTCACGCTGGAAACAACCACTTTTCTTTAATTCAGGACTTTTATAAAAGCCGTCGTGCTCCTCTATTTCGATTATTGGAAGTGCTGCCTATCCGCTCTAGCACTCAGGATACGACCCTGGAATCGGTAATTCAGTTTTTATTAGAGCATCAGGGTAGCCGCCTGAGTCATTTGCCCATGACGGTTTTAGAATATCCGGGAACAATGTCAGAAAAAACGAGTTCAGCGACTTGATCTGAGTTGGATATCCCCCAAATGGTGGTATCTGGTCACCCAGCAACGTGCCCGTCTCCCCTATCCTCATGTCGTCCATCGGCGGCACTTTGAAGTGTGTGTCTTCTCTCAGATTTTCATGGAGTTAAAGTCAGGCGACCTCTACATTGAGGGGAGTTCTGAATATAGCGATTACTACGCTCAACTGATCTCTTGGGCAGAGTATGAAGCTGCGATTGGAGAGTATGGACAGCAAGTGGAGTTACCGACTGCGCCAAAGGCTTTTGTCTCTCACGTACAGCAATGGTTAAGCGACTGCGCTACAGCGTTAGATGAAGCCTTCCCCACGAATACAGAGGTGGACTATCAGCGTAACCGTTTAGTGATTCGTAAACCTAAGTCTAAAACGGTGCCCGGTGCCGCAACCCTTAAGGCACAGATCGCGGCACGGATTCGCCCGGTCAACTTGCTCGATAGTTTGATTGACACCGAACTCTGGTTGAACTGGACGCGCTTTTTCAAACCGAAATCTGGGCATGATGCCAAGCTTGATGACCCGATTGCGCGCTACTTGGCAACGACCTTCTGCTATGGCTGCAATCTTGGTCCTTCTCAAGCGGCTCGTTCCATCCAGGGCTTTGACCGCCGCCAAATGGCTCATGTGCATCAGCGACATATCGATCTTGACAAACTGCAAGCGTCAATTACCGCGATCATCAACGCGTACAATCGCTTTGCGTTGCCCAAATATTGGGGGACAGGTACTCAAGCTTCTGTGGATGGGACGAAATGGGATATCTATGAGAACAATTTGCTCGCCGAGTATCACATCCGTTACGGAGGCTATGGCGGCATCGGCTACTACCATGTTTCCGATACCTATATTGCCCTGTTCAGTCATTTCATTCCTTGTGGAGTTTGGGAAGCGATCTATATTCTCGATGGCTTGATGCAAAACCAGTCGGAGATTCAGCCAGATGTGATTCATGGGGACACCCAGGCTCAGAGTGCGACGGTCTTTGCTTTAGCCTATCTCCTGGGCATTGCTTTAATGCCGCGCATTCGCAATTGGAAAGATTTGACGTTCTATCGTCCTGAACCTGCTGCACGCTATCGTCATGTTGATTCGCTGTTCACAGACACGGTCAATTGGGAGTTAATTGAGACCTATTTACCTGATATGTTGCGGGTGGCACTTTCGGTTAAAGCAGGCAGGTGCAATGCCTCTACGGTGCTGCGAAAGTTGAGCACCAATAGCACTAAGAACAAGCTTTACCAAGCCTTTCATAGCTTAGGCTGTGCCGTCAGAACAGGCTTTCTGCTCCAGTATCTCAATGACGCGCAGTTGCGAGCGACGATCCAGGCAGCAACGAACAAAAGTGAGTCTTTTAATAATTTTGTGCAGTGGCTATCTTTTGGGGGTGAGGGAGTGTTCACGGCGAACAACCGGGAGGAGCAGCGCAAGATGATTCGATACAATCACCTGGTGGCAAATTGCTTAATTTTCTACAATGTCTTTGAGATTAGCCGCATTCTCAATGAGTTGATGCAAGAGGGCTATCCTGTGGAAGTCGAGGCAGTGGCGGCTTTGAGTCCTTACTGGACACAGCACGTGAACCGCTTTGGGCGCTATGATCTCAACCTCAATCGGTGCCCGCCACCCATCAATTATGAGGCTCCAGTAGTACAAGATCTCAAACTCTGAAACCCGCTCCTACTCAGCTTTTATAACCCCTCATGATACGAAATTACACGAATCGTTGCCATACCCGTAACCTGTTTGAGATTGCCTGAACCAAACTTTTGAGTATCTTATCTGTTAAAACGCAAAGGCTCTTATCTTACCTAAGATATACATGTCTTACCTGATCTATCACATTACTAATCTGTTCATAGATAAGTAAATTAAATCGTTTCTTTTAGCTTGGATTTGAAGGGCTATAAACAGATTAAATCGATCGCAGGCTTATGCTGGATGAGCGTTGTGCTATTACACCTGGGAGCAAGCCATTCTTTAGCTATCGAGAACGCAATGCAGATTTACTCAAAAGGCCTTTTAAGTAAGATAATATATAAATGAGAAGACAAAAGTACACTCAACACAATATGTCTCAATAATTAGAATGCCAAGTAACTTTCTGTTGAGTCATTAATCTAGGACAAGGGGACAGTTGTAGAGTATCCAATGTTTCCTAGAAGTCCTAGAGTCCCTACTATGCCAAATCTGACTGCTTCACTCGATTTATCGACGGCGACCGAGATCGATCTCCTTAACCCGCTTGAGGTCATTGAGACCATGATCGATTTACGCATCCAGGTCGCTCAGCTAGAACAGCAGATTAAATCTCTACAACCTGCCTTCTTTGCCACTTGTGCTGCGCTCAATACTGAAAAGATTACCCACGATCGCGCACTCATTACTCGTCGCCTCACGCCAGGGCAATGGGCTTACGCCTCAAATGTCCTCGAACAGGAAGCTTTATTCAAACACTTGAAGCAGCAATTTCAGCAAGCCCACGAACCCACAGGGGGCAGAGAAGTCATTTGGGCGGTCAAGTTACTTTTAACCCTGGCTTAACGGGTTCAAGACCCTGGTGTAGATTTCATTTGACTAAAAGCTAATTCACACTGCTGACAGCGCGCTGCTTCGCAGATACCGCAAGGGTCGCTCTCCCACAACGATGGAGTCCGAAACCCAGCACCACAGCCTGAACAGGCAGATAGCAGAGGCATTGAATGACGATCGCAGTGGTTCGTTGTTGCGCTTTGCCACCGCGATCGATGCACAGGCACTTCCACATAACAAGCAGGGCAAAGTCGGGTTGCTAAATGCAGTGGCTCTGGAGGCAGCATCTGGGTTAATTGCTTCGGGTCAACGTCGGTCAATTTTGATAGGGCAATGAGTTGAAGTGGCGTTGGATTGCGGCGGCGTGAGGGAGTTTCCCAGTCTCGCACCCACTCGACGCGGATACCTAAATGTTCTGCAACCACTTTGTGACTGAGTTCATTGGCTCGTCGAAACCGACCGAGAAAATGCCCTAGGCTCTCATCCGGGTGAGCATTGACCCGAAAGACCCAGCTTTCAGATGCCATTAGTGATACTCCGCTGCCGCTTGGGTTAACAGATTGAGGTCGATTTTCGATCGTCCCGATTGCAATGCCCGCCTTGCTGCGTTGCGGAGAATGTCATCTAACAACCCTAAATAGCCTCGTGTCGATGTCGCTAAAATCTTCTGCATCGGCGCACTCGTCAAATTCGAGGGCTGCGGCAGTCGCAATACATACGTCTCCCAAATGGCGGTGGTGTCTTCTAGCATTTGACTATCCATCCGGTGAAACCGATGACACGCCATGAAGCGGTTGTACACTTGCTCGTCGCGGCGCACCACAGCATCGAGGCGATCTGTGCCGACTAGGACGACTGAGATGTTGAGGAGGTCGAAGATGTCTCGCAGTTCTGAAAAGGTTTTGGGACGCATCCGATGGGCTTCATCCAGGATAATAATTTCGACTTGGCAGGTCTTCAGCAAACGGTACACGCGATCGCGCAAGTCGGCGATTGTCCCGCGCGTCACCCGATATTGTAGATATTCCAACAGCCCCACAAATAATTCTCGCGGTCCCGATTCGGTCGGCGCGTGCAGATACATCACGGGAACAAAGGGGGCTTCACCACGCGATCGCGATTCACTATGTTTGTGCCGATAGGCATTACAGGCAACCGTTTTTCCCGTGCGGGAGTCTCCTACAACGCGACACGCTTGCCGACACTGGCGTTTGTCATCAAGCCAACTGTGAAATTGCTGCACCATCTCTAGTTCGACAATGCTGTGATTTTGTAATCGCTCAAGTTGCTGTTGCGATGGCGCATCTGGCTTTTGAGGCGGGAGGATAATGATTTCGGCTTCTTTGGAGTCTACCATTACCAGTGTTTTGCCTCCCGGCGCAGGTGGTCATAGTCTTCGTAAACTCGCACATAGGGTACGGGCTTTTTCGGCTGCACTCGGGCTGCACTGGGTGGGTCGCTATCTGAATATCTCGATATTTGGGCTTCAGGCTCACAAGGCTGTATTGCAGCTGTTGGTTGAGGTGAGTGAGGGATCGCTGGCGCTTGGGGTTGAGCAGAGGCAACTTCTCTGGGCTGGCGCTTTTTCTGCCGTTGCCGTTTCTCGCCCAACGAAGCTGATCTATTTCGGATCGCTTCTTCTCGCTCTCGTACTTCATTCAACATCGATTGACTACTGATTGCTGCTCCCGCTGCGCGTATCCGCCGACTTAGTGCCTGGGCTTCCCGGTATCCTAAGACTTCGGTTTCTAATCCTTGAGCATGGGCACGAGTTAGAAACACTTCTTTTGCCCCCTGAAGCTGATAGATCCAGATCGTGGTGATGTCTCGCGGGTCATACCTCAGAACTACTGTTTCTCCTGCGTACGCCGCTAAATGTTCTCCTTGGTAGGTTAGGTTGGCAAATTGCAGGTATCCATTGCGATACACCACACGTTGGTCTCGCCGCATTAAACAAATGTCTAGCTCTCGTTCTCCAAGCAGGGGCAGTTGTGCCATTCGTCCGGCTTCCCACCGTCCAATTCGGCTCTGATCCCCCATCCGCGCATCAATCCGTTGGTTGTAGTGATCCACCACGTAGCGAACCAGTAATCGTTCCAATTCCACCAGTGTGAAACATGCTTCGGCCTCAGCTTTGGGCGACCGCGTTTCCACGTTGCTACTGACATATCCAGGTAAGCTGCTGAAGAATTCGCGGTTAAAGGTGCCAAACGGTCGTTCCACGATCCCACCATCTGACGGCTTACGGCGTAGACATAAAACGATTCCTAGTTCCGTTGCAACTTGTTCCAATTGCTGTGACCGAAAATCTTTTCCTCCATCCGTGTAGAGGTATTGCGGTAATCCATACGTATCCCAAACTTGTTGCAATTCGTAGGCAACCGCATATTGTTTCGGCAGAATTGCATGGCGCAATGCTAATCCTACCACTTGCGCACTCGGTGCATCAAACCCCAGGTGCAGCCCCATAATGCAGCGTGAGTACGTATCTACCACGATCGTTAACCACGGTCGCCCTAGCACTTCTCCCACTTGATCTACCACTAGAGCGTCTATTTTCGTGTGGTCGCACTGCCACACTTGATTGCTCCACTCGATCGCTAACTCAATCCCTTCACGAGTGGTAATTAATAGTCGATCGCCTCGCCATCCTAGCGATCGCTTTCTCTGCTTTTTCTCAATTTGGGGCTGGAGGATGCTGTAAACAGTCGTGCGCTTTGGATAGTCCTCGACCCCTAATTCCTGGGCACGGGCGCGAACCCGCTGCACCACTTGCGCTGGAGTCAGGCTCCGACTGCCACGATTGCCCTCCCGGTACGTTTTGACGATAAATGCTTGCCACTCTGAACTAATTTTGCTTGCACCGTGATCCACTCGCGGCGGTTTCGATAAGCCAGATAATCCCTGTTCTCGCCACCGTTTTACCAAGCGTTGCAGACTGCGGACGCTGATTCCTAGTTGCTTGGCTGCTTGCTGTTGCAATTTGCCATAGCGCTCCGTACTTTGGGCAGAAATCAGGGTTTGGATGATCTCAATTCGTTGCTGAACCTCGATCGTTGGCTCAGAGACCACTATCTCCCACTGCTCTTCTCCTGCTTGCAGCAGCAGGGCGATTTCTTCACAAGCTTGTCGAGCAATTGGCAATGACAATTGCTCTGGGGAAGCGGTCGATCGCTCTATTGTTTTTTCCGCGGGCGAATCAGGCATGAGTTTCTTCCCAAACTCAGAACACGCCTGATTCTATGCCTCATGCGACACCGACCGCGTTACTTTTTGTGGCAAATTAATTACATAACTTCAAGCCCTTCAACGGTTTGACATCCTTATTTACCCAATACGATCAATCACCAGGCGACACCCAGCGCCGGATTCTGAGGTAGAAATTTACTAACACGACAAAAAACGCCGGACGGGGCAGAAAAATCTCGACGACAACAAGCGCCGGACGTGAAAAAAAAACCATGCTACATCACTCAAAGCTTTATGGAGTAAACGTTATGGCGATTCAAATCACACGGCACGAAGCGCCGGATCAACGACAAAAAACGCCGGACGCGACAGATCAATCACCAGGCGACACCCAGCGCCGGATTCTGAGGTAGAAATTTACTAACACGACAAAAAACGCCGGACGGGGCAGAAAAATCTCGACGACAACAAGCGCCGGACGTGAAAAAAAAACCATGC
>JAAUOZ010000278.1 GCA_012034655.1 Leptolyngbyaceae cyanobacterium CSU_1_3
GCTCACCCCGTCCAAAATCTTTAATTTTATGCCCTGACAAAGTATATCAGGAAAGTTTGCGAGCCTGTCAACTACTGGTCTGTCAACCATGATTTGGCAGACCAGTAGGAGTGATTTCTCTTGCTTTGCTGATGGCAAACTTTCGCCCCTTTTCCTTCCTCTTCTCTCCAGTACGCTACGCTACTAATGAGATCTTGCTTGGGGTACACCCCTCGCCCGATCGTGCCATGTTCAATTTTGCGATTTGTGACTAACCCAATGGAGATTCGTCGCCGTTCACCCAATCCTGCGGTTGCTGTGCAGGAGTTACGCTATCAGTCTGCTATTCCCGATTCTGAGCCGCGCCATATCTTAGAGGAAATTGTTTGGCACAAAGAAGTAGAAGTTGACCAGAAACGCGATCGCGTTCCTTTGGTCGAGTTGCAGAAAAAGGTGCTGTCTGTGGCTCCGCCCCGTGATTTTTGGCGGCGTTGCAGGCTGGCAAAACAACGCCAGCGGTGATCGCTGAGGTGAAAAAAGCGTCTCCTAGCAAAGGGGTGATTCGTGAGGATTTTGATCCAGTCGCGATCGCCCAATCCTATGAGGCAGGGGGCGCAACCTGCCTGTCGGTGCTAACAGATCAGAAGTTTTTTCAGGGCAGTTTTGAAAATTTGGCGGCAATTCGTAGCGCTGTAGCTTTGCCATTGCTGTGTAAGGATTTCATTATTTATCCCTACCAAATGTACTGGGCCCGATCGCAGGGGGCAGATGCTATCTTGCTGATTGCGGGCATTCTCTCAGACAAAGACTTGCAGTATTTCCTGAAAATCGTCAAAGCATTGGGGATGACCGCTCTCATTGAGGTGCATACTCTAGAAGAACTCGATCGGGTGCTCACCCTTGAGGGCGTAACGCTGATCGGCATCAACAACCGCAACCTCAAAGACTTTTCGGTTGACCTACAAACCACCGTTAATTTGCTGTCTGAGCGAGGCAGCCAACTTGCTGACCAGGGCATTGTGGTCGTCAGTGAGTCTGGCTTGCACCAGCCTGACGATCTCACCCTGGTTGCCAGCGCTGGAGCTAAGGCGGTCTTGGTGGGTGAGTCGCTCATTCGGCAAGCTGATCCGGGTCAGGCTCTCGCACAGTTGGTTGGGGCTGGTTAGGCTAACTGAGACTGTGCACCCCTGGTTGACTGACCAATCTTTCCCCTCATCCCTCAATCCCTTGAAGGGAAGCCGGAACAAATCCAGATTTAAAAAGCCCTCGCCCGCTCTGGGAGAGGGGTTGGGGTGAGGGGCTTTTGAGTTTTGCCAGTCAACCAGCTTTGCACCCGTCTCAACGATGCTCCAAGCTCGATCGAATAAACTGGTCTAACAGCAAACCTCCTCTAAAGAGGGCTAAGCCAGGGGTTCAACCCATCTCACCCCATCTCAATGGGTTAAGAGCGATGAGCCAGGAACTTTAGTTTTGGGGTGATGATTATGAGAGGCGCAAGATCTCAGATAAATTTTTTCTCCTAAACCTCTTGAGGATGACGAATTAAACGAAAGTGGCATCGCTATTTCATAGAGATTGTGGATTCAATAAAGTCGAAAATTGATATCCCTGACCCGCGCCGTAGGCTTTGCTTTCTACAGAAAAACATTGAGGTGATTCAATTCTCATTCCTAAGCCAAAACCCTTAGACTGGAGACGTTGGATACGGTAGGTCTCAGGGGTTTATACCCCACCCGAAACACCCCTTGCTCTCACATTTTTATTCACCCGCACTAGGTTAGCCTTACATGGAGCCAATTCCCCTTCCTTCGCACATTCACTATGAGCTACTGCTCCAACTGTTAGAGCGTCAAACTATGTTCACAGTCGGCTACAAAGGGAAGCAGCGAGAGCAGGTTCAGCAGTTAATTATTACGCTCCGTAAGGCATTGTCTCAACAAAAACAGTTAGAATCTGAGTGCGAACGGCTCAAACTGCCGATCGAGTATCGTTGGTCACTCAACAGTGTAGAAGCGCCGCCAATGGTGGAGCCTGTAAAGTTGCCGCAAGAGCCGAAGCTCTAGTAATCTGCCACTCTTTGGTTAATGAAGGCGAAAGGGGCGAACAAAATTAATTCCCAAATTAATTTTCATTTGCCGTAGGGTGAGCGTCTCGACCCCAAGATCAAGGGTTCACTTGCTCGACTGACAAATTTTTCCCCTCATCCCCAACCCTTCTTTCGCCAGGGTTAGAAGGGGAGCCGGAACAAAACCAGGCTTAAAAGTCCCTTGTCTGCTCTGGGAGAGGGGTTGGGGTGGGAGCAATTTGAGTTTTGTCAGTCCATCAGAGGGTTCACTCTACGGATATTTAATTGTGTCCATCCACTCAAATGGGCTAGGGATTAGTTTTAAGGATGGAATTTTTGAGAAAATTCTTGACAGAATACCAGGACTAGATTATTTGTTTGGGAGTGGTTGTTGGGAGGTTTTAGGTGGCTGAACCGGACTCTTCTCACGGTTTTGATGGGGCAGAGGGTCAAGGCTGTGCTGATTTTTCTGCGGAGATGGCTGCTGCCCAAAGGCAACAACTTCGCGATCAGCGATCGCGCATCCGAGACCTAGAGCAAGCGTTGGATCAGTCGATCGCCAACCTCAACCAACTGCGCTCCCAGATCACCAATCAGCAGTTTCTAGAGCATCAGTTGGCTTCTACTGAAGAAATTGCCAACGTTCAGCAGCAAGCGATTCATCAACTCAAACGGCAGTTTGCTGAGAAACAGGCAGCACTAGAGCAGGAGATTTGTGATTTGCAAGCCCGATCGCGTGACCATCAGATGTGGCTAGAGACCGCAGAAACGCCATCCTGCGAACCGAAGCAATTGGGGCTGCAACTGGCTTACGATCGTGCCGTGGCCCAATTTCACTCAGAATCACAGCCGACCTCAGAAACTTTGCGCTCAGAACTGGAAACGGCTCGATCGCAGATTGCCAGCCTAGAAACTCAGTTGAACGATGCCCAAAAGCAGATCATGCGGCTCTATCGTGAGTTGAGCGATCGCCACACCGCCATCCATGAGCTAGAAGCGCGACTCGAAGGAGATTTTTGGGCGATCGAGCCTTTTTCACCTGCCCCAGCCTCAGAAACCAGTCATCCCTCTGGCAAGGTTGAAGACCTCGAAGCGCAGGTTGCAAAACAGATGGCAAATCAGGTGTTGCTTCAGCAGGCTTGTCAGGAATTGGAGGTCGATCGCGAACTCAACCAAACCCGCATCGCCGAGCTTGAACGTCAATCGGCTGAGATGCAAGAGCAAATTCTCAGCCAGGCCCAGCAGGCCAGCGAATATCAAGCGGCCGTGCAACACTGGAAGGATCGTTTCTACAACACCCAAGACAAAGTATCGCGACTCAAAGAGTTGTTGGATGCATTTCCTGATCTGCCCCCAGAAGTGACCGAGATATTTGGGGCGCTGCAAGCTGCGGAACGGCTCGAAGTCGGACGATCGACCCTCAAAACCGAGCCGCCTAACCCAGACAAAATCGATTTGCCAGACTTTCTCACCCGTCGTCGCACCTACCGCAATCGCAGTTGACCGTTTTTGTGTGGCGTAAGGGTTTCAGATTCACGCTCGATTAATTTCCAATTGGCTTAAACCCGATCGCGGATCTCTTGTGTAATCCTGGATCATGCACCAGAAAATAGCAGGAAGAACCGCACATGGAAGACAAATTAATGCTCATGATTCCGGGGCCAACGCCTGTGCCAGAACAGGTTTTGCTGGCAATGGCCAAACACCCGATCGGGCATCGCAGCGCCGACTTTGGCAAAATTATGGCAGAAGTCACCCAAAACTTGAAGTGGCTGCATCAGACGCAAAATGATTTGCTGATTCTCACTGCCAGCGGGACGGGGGCAATGGAAGCGGGGATTATTAATTTTTTGAGTCCGGGCGATCGGGTTTTGGTTGGCTCGAATGGTAAATTTGGCGAACGCTGGGCAGAAGTTACCGATGCCTACGGGTTGCAGACCGAGCGGATCACAGCCGAATGGGGCAAACCCCTCGACCCCGAACAGTTTCGGGAAAAGCTAGAGGCAGATACCCAAAAACCATCAAGGCCGTCATCATCACTCACAGCGAAACTTCAACGGGAGTTATCAACGATCTGCAAACGATCAACCGCTATGTCAAAGCCCACGGTGAAGCGTTGATTATCGTCGATACGGTGACTAGTTTGGGCGCGGTGAATGTGCCCGTGGACGAGTGGGGATTGGATGTGGTCGCGTCGGGTTCGCAGAAGGGCTATATGATCCCGCCGGGGCTGGGTTTTGTGTCGGTCAGCGCCAAGGCATGGGAGGCTTACAAAACGGCGAAACTGCCTCGCTATTACTTGGATCTGGGCAAATATCGCAAAGATGCTGCCAAAGATACGACTCCGTTTACGCCACCGATCAACCTGTTCTTTGCGCTCCAGGCAGCTTTGCGGATGATGAAGGCGGAGGGCTTAGAGAACATTTTTGCGCGGCATCAACGATTGCTGGCTGCGACTCGTGCGGCCGTGCAGGCGATGGGCTTGCCGTTGTTTGCGGCGGCGGAGTGTGCCAGCCCAGCGATTACGGCGGTGATACCGAGTGGTGTGGATGCTGAGAAAATTCGATCGGTGATGAAGAAGCGCTTCGACATCGTGTTGGCAGGCGGACAGGATCACGTCAAAGGTAAGATTTTCCGCATCGGGCATCTGGGGTTTGTGAGCGATCGTGACATTTTGACGGCGATCGCTGCCCTCGAAGCAACGCTGCAAGAACTGGGCCATGAAGGGGTGCAGTCGGGTGCAGGAGTTGCCGCCGCCGCAAAAGTGCTGACCCATTCCTGAGCCGGGTGACGAATGACAAGCATCCAATTTTCGTTTGACCCACTACTAGCCTGTCAGACTTTAATGGATGGGTCGGGAATGGGGAAGCGGTTATTTTTAAGGGGTTTTCAGCCCCTTAAAAAATTCTTGACAGACCCCTAGAGACAAGCACGAAAATAAGATCCCGCTCAAGATGAATTCTGGTAGGGGGCATGGCAGGGCCGTGCCCTTCGCCGGCTCTGGTCGAGGGTGAGGATCTACAAGCTTTGTCAATTTTTCTTCGACAGATTGGCAGACCATCTTTTGTTGAATTCTTCTAACTGATATTTCTGGTAAATCGATCGCCATTTCACATCTCGAACTAACACCCCTTCTTTGATCGAGAACTGAATTTTGGCAGAGTCGGCATGAATTGTTTTGGAAACAGCATCGTCTTGATAGGTTTGAATGATGTCAAAGTTAAACACCAGCCCATACAACAGATGCAAGACAGTAAGGCAGATCAAAAAGCGAGATTGTTTGGCAATGGCAATGATATACACCACAGAAAATAAGACAGGAAATAAATAGCCATATTCGTGGGGAAGTCTGAAAAACATCACTTCGTTGTAGAGCAGACAAAGCAATACACCCAGGAAAATTAAACGATCGCCATAATTAGTCTTTTCTGTACTTTTTTGGATTAAAAACTTGCGTTTGCGATAGCAAAAAATGACGAGCAAAATGAAGGCAGGCAAACCCCAAAAGTAGATATTTTTGTATATAAATCTGGCGATAATGCCCAAAAAACCACCCGACGCGTCGGGCCAATTCCTAAAAAAGAAAGAGACATGCCAGAGGCAAAAAATACGGGTAAATAGAAGACTCCAGAGGCCAACAGAAAGAGGATACATCCTAAAATTAAATGACGTTTGGCTTTTGGATCTTTTTGAACATAAAAGAATTCAAGACAGAAAGCGATCGCCGCCATCGGCCCATAGGTAATTCGGGAGGAAACGGCTGCGGCAAAAAACAAACCAGCCCAATAAAATTTCTTACGAACTAATAGAAAAAGCCCACAGACAAAGAAGAAAACGGCATAAATATAATCGATTGATGTGGCAGAAGCAATTACCCAAAATGGATTAGAGGCAATTGCAAAAACCGAGAGAACCGCGATCGCGGAGTCGTAACTTTAGACAGCATTTTGTAAAAAATTGCCAGACTTGCGATCGACAATAAGACAGAAGTGAGGTTTGCCAGGAGAAAACCACCCAGATTTGAAGCAAGCCCGATCGCCATTTCTGGAATCAAATATCCTTGAAAACGTGAAGATACATATTGCCCCTGGGTGATGAGAATATTCCAAGTATTCAACATACGATAGGTATCATCATCATTTCCATAACCATAGCGAGCAAATAGACTATAGGCAACAAATAAGAAACCTAAAACCCAATCGATATTGGCTGACTGCCAATGCTTTGTTAAACGGTTCATAGAAGCCTCCGTTAGGGGTATCTTTTCAGTAATCTGTCATTTCAGCAATGTTATTGGTTGACTATACTTTGTCAGGGCATAAAATTAAAGATTTTGGACGGGGTGCAGGGGTGGAACCCCGTGGCTGGGGGTGCAGGGGTGGAACCCCTGGCTGGGCGCAGCCCCCACACCCCTTCCTAAACCAAAATCTATAGGCTGACGCAGTATAGATGCCGGGTTTCGACCT
>JAAUOZ010000279.1 GCA_012034655.1 Leptolyngbyaceae cyanobacterium CSU_1_3
TAACTCAGGGATAGACTCTGTCTGAACCTCTAAACCTAAAATCTGTGCCAGGTGAGTGAGGATTTGCGAACGACTTGTCGTCGCGCTTGCGCTTCGCTGTTGTAATTGCATATCCGTTAGCTCTGGCGATCCTTGATGGCAGCGTAAATTGAACTCCCGCTTCAGTGACTTGGCGAGTTCAAACAGCACAGCCAATCCAGCCGCCGTATTAAAATCATCATCCATTGCCGTTTGAAAACGATTGACCGCATCATTATCCAGTTCGTTGAGAATCGGCATCTGAGGCGATAGATTGAGTTGCTGCCAATTTAACGTCAGCGCATCTTTGAGCGTTTGCCAACCATTCTCAGCGGCAATCATGGCATCTTTTGTAAAGTCGAGCGGTTTCCGGTAATGCGCTTGCAGCACGAATAGCCGAATCACCATTGGGTCAATCGGTTGCGGATACTCTGACCAGTTACCATCCAGCAGCGCTCGGATCGTGGTGAAATTACCCAACGATTTGGACATCTTTTCGCCATTCACCGCCACCATGCCATTGTGCAGCCAATAGTTTGCCAATGGCTGACCTGTCAGCACTTCCGATTGGGCGATTTCATTTTCATGGTGAGGGAACACCAGATCGCCGCCACCGCCGTGAATGTCGATCGCTTCTCCCAATCGTGCCCGGATCATGGCAGAACATTCAATATGCCAGCCCGGTCGTCCTTTTCCCCAAGGGGATTCCCAGGCAGGCTCACCCGGCTTCGCTGCTTTCCATAGCGCAAAGTCAAACAGATATTGCTTTTTGAACTCTGGATTATTGGGGTCAATTCGTCCACCCGCCCCAGCTTGCATCTGCTCTAATTGCCGTCCAGAAAGTTTGCCGTACTCTGCAAACTGCCGCACGTTGTAGTAGACATCACCATCTACCGCGTAAGCGTATCCCTTATCTTCAAGCGCCTGGATCAATTGCTGAATTGCGGTCATATGCTCCGTCACACGGGGATACTCATCCGCATCCAGAATATTCAAACGGCGAATATCTTCAAAGTAGGCAGCGATGTAGCGATCGCTAATGACTTGCATCGAACTGCTTTCTGCTTTGGCTCGATTCAGAATCTTGTCATCAATGTCGGTGAAGTTTTGCACATAGCGCACTTGATAACCGCGCCATTGCAGATACCGCCGTACCACATCCCAACCAATGTAAGAGCGGGCATGACCCAAATGGCAATCGTCATATACTGTCACACCGCAGCAATACATCGTGACTTCACCCGGTTCGAGGGTTCTGAATGGCTCTTTGCGGCGAGTTAAGGTGTTGTAGACGGTGAGGCTCATAGCAAATTTGGGTTAGCAGGTTTGGAGACAGCGTTTTCAGGTATGATGCAGAATGAGAATGATTATCATTTTAGCATGGACATTCATAATATTCCCGCACCTCCAACTCCCTAGGCACAGCACCATGAGAGAACCAAGTAACTCTTAAGCTAAAGACGGCGACAATCCTGACTGCACAGTCCACAGGTTGGCATAGATTCCAGCTATTGCTAGCAATTGCTCATGGGTGCCTTGTTCGACTAACTTGCCATTATCCATTACATAAATACAATCGGCATGGCGAAGGGTGGAGAGGCGATGGGCGATCGCAATCGTCGTCCGATTCTGTGTAATCTTCGCTAAAGACTTCTGAATCGCCGCTTCGGTTTCGTTATCGACCGCAGAGGTGGCTTCATCTAAGACAAGAATCGGTGGGTCTTTGAGAATGGCACGGGCGATCGCCAGTCGTTGTCGTTGTCCACCCGATAGCTTCTGTCCTCGTTCTCCCACGATCGTGTCATACCCTTGAGGCAGTTGCTCAATAAACCCATGGGCTTCAGCTAATTTTGCCGCATGGATGATGTCATCTAAACTGGCGTTAAAACTCCCATAGGCAATATTTTCGGCTACCGTGCCGTGAAACAAAAACACATCCTGACTGACCCAACCAATACACTGTCTAAGATCAAATAAACGCAGGTCTCGAATATCAATGCCATCCATGAGAATGTGTCCACTTTGGACTTCATAAAAGCGAAGCAAGAGTTTAACCAGCGTACTTTTTCCTGAACCTGTTGCACCGAAAATGCCGATCGTGCTGCCAGCCGGAACATGAAGAGAGAGATGGCTGAGAACAAGATGGCGACTGTTGTAGGCAAACGTGATGTTGTTAAACCGCACGTCACCCCGCACCGTTTTGATCAGTAACGAGTGATGTCCATGAGGAATCGCGATCGCCGTATCGAGTAATCCCATCACGCGCCGCACCGAAGCCATTGCCCGTTGATAGGCATCTAAAATTTCACTGAGTTCGGTGAAGGGCCAGAGTAAATCTTGCACAATGAACACCATGAAACCGTAGGTGCCCACGCTCAGCCGACCCTGAAGCACCTCTCGACCGCCGAGATACAGCGTCAGGACAAATCCAAGCAAGATCATCGACCGCAGCACGGGCTGGAATGCCACACTCAGCGAGATCGCCCGCTGGTTGCTGCGACGATAGGCATCACTTTCGATGTAGACGCGATCGCTCGCATAGACTTCGGCGGTGAAGCTTTTGATGGTGGCGATGCCAGAGAGATTGTTGGAGAGGCGATCGCTAATGTGTCCGGCTTGGTCGCGTACAGCGTCGTAGCGGGGCGCTAACCGGGATTGGAAGGCGAAGGTGCCCCACAGAATCACGGGAATCGGCAGCATGGCGATCCAGGCAATGTGGGGGGCAAGCAGCACAAAACTAATGCTAACGGCAGAGACTCGCGTGAAGAAATCAATCAGCCATTGGGCACCCTCGTTGAGGAAACGCTCAAGCTGGTTGATGTCGTCGTTGAGAATGGACAGCAGAGTACCGGTGCTATGGTCTTCAAAAAAGGCGAGTTCAAGTTCTTGCAGGTGATTGTAGGTTTCGACGCGCAGTTCGTGTTGAATCGTTTGGGCGAGGGTGTGCCAGAGTTTATCGGCGGCATATTGACTGAAGGATTCTAAACCCCAGACCGCGATCGTCAGCAGAGACAGCACCCCCAACTGAGTCAGGGGATCGACAATGCCCAACCGTGCCATCAGGGAGGTATCTTGCTGAACTACGACATCGATCGCAACCCCGATCAGATAGGGCGGTGCCAGATCGAATAGGGTGCGGCAGATAGAGAAAGCGATTGCGCTGCCAATTTGCACTCGATAGGGTTTGCCGTGGCGCAGTAGCCGCCAGATGGGTGGATAGGTGCGAGTAGAGGTTTGTTTCATTGTTCTCAAGTGGTGTGTTCTCTCTGAGTTTGGCAGCGGCGATCGCACTTGCAAGTTCAGCGATCTCCCCCTGGTTCTAAACCGCGATCGACCACTATTGCTGAAGCATGATCGCCGCAGTGATTGGAGCGATCGCAGGTTTAGAGTACAGTTGAACGTGTTGTTTTTCGCTGCAAACAATGCGCCGTGATCCACTCTTTTATAAATTGTTTCAACAATCCCCTGAACTCCTGTTTGACTTGATTGAGACTAAACCTGATAACGCATCTGACTACCGCTTTGACTCGGTTGCAGTGAAAGAGCCGAAGTTTGAAATTGATGGGGTGTTTCTGCCACCCGAAAATCAGATTGGCGCGGTCTACTTTTGCGAAATTCAAATGCAAAAGGATGAACGGCTTTATGAGCGACTGCTAGCTGAATCGATGTTGTATTTCTACCGCAATCGAGACCGTTTTAATGACTGGCAAGCCGTGATTGTTTATCCATCACGGGGTTTGGAACAAAGCGGCTTGTATCCGCATCGCACCTTTCTCAATGGGGAGCAAGTGCATCGCGTGTATTTGGATGAGTTGGGGGAGGTGAGAGACTTGCCCGTGACGGTGGGCGCGATGGTACTGACAATCGTGAATGAAGCGGAAGCCCCGGACGCTGCGAGAGATTTGATCGCACGAACTGAGCAAGCGGTGTTAACACCCGAAGAGAAACACGACATAATAGACATTGTGACCTCGATTCTGGTTTATAAGCTGAAGAACTTAAGTCGATTGGAGATTAAAGCAATGCTGGGGATAGATTTGACGCAGGAACCACGAGCAATTCGGGAAGCGAAGGAAGAGGGCAGAGAAGAGGGCAGAGAAGAGGTACGCGGACAAGAAGCGATCGCCCTTGTCACGCGCTTATTAACCCGCCGACTGAGACAAGACCTTTCCGAGGAAATGCGATCGCGCTTCTCCGTCTTACCCCTACCTTTGCTAGAAGATCTCAGCGAAGCGTTACTCGATTTCACTACACTGGCTGATTTGGAAGCTTGGCTAGAGGCACACCCGATGCCTGAAAACGATCGCTGATACGCTTGATAACCCCCTAGTTCTAAACCGCCTAGCGCATATAGGGAACTTTTGAGATCGCAACCTCTTTCAACTGCTCAGGAAATTGCTTATAAGAAACATTTCCTGTCTTGCTTTGAGTGTATTTCTCGGCAAATTCAATCAAGTTTGAAGCAGATTTAGTGGGAAGTTTACTGAAGAGGTAAGTGGGTTTGTTAGGAGCAGTGAAGGCAACGACGCAGGGACTACCACATGCCCAGAGGCAGGCAACAGGTTGAACTCTAATTTCGCTGGAAGATTCTGCTTGATGTACTTTGATTTGTTCTAATAAGACTGCACCATCAGCAGGTTGACCTTCAGGGTGATCTTCAGAAAGGCAGCAGGATTGGCAGATGAACAGGGTGGGTTGAGTCATGGAATTAAGAAGGGCTAACGAGATATTTTTCCAGGTCATCCAAGATTTTATTTGCGCCTAATATTCCTAGCGTATACCAGGTCTCTTGACTAACAACATAGGCTTGATGGTTTTTGAACGCTTTTAGGCTGCTAAATAGAGGATGTTGGTAATAAAAGCTTGAAGTTCTTTCAGCAACATCAACGATAAATAGAATATCAGTATTGTAATCATCGATAGTTTCAAGACTAAGTTTTGCATATTCTTTCCCAGAGAACGATCTATAATTCAGCCCAAGATCGTTGAAGATACTGTTAATTATCAAATGTCTCTTATTACCAATTGTCCAAGCAACATTACTATCGCAAAAAAGCACGGCAATTTCCATTTGCTGCAATTGGTTTCCTAAGCGTTGCTTGATTTTTTCGATGCGTTGTTGATATTGATTTAAAGCTTCTTCTGTTCTTGTTTCTTGTCCTAGTACTTTGGCAACATATCGAAGGTTCTCCTTAAAGTAAACTTTTTCGGGTGGCAGATCGCTTGGAATAGGCACCGGAACAGTGGGTGCGATCGCCGGTAGCAAGCTATGAGCAGGATCGTCACAACACGTTAGGATCAGATCGGGTTTGAGCATTAAAATTTTTCGAGAGAGGGTTGATATTCATTGCCAACACTCTGCGCTCCCAAAACCCGATCAAAAGAGACACTAGCAAGGCTTTCTTTTCCTTGTTCGGAATGTAGGAGGTTGTAAACCCAATTGGCTTAATATCGAGAGCAACTAGGGGATCAAGTGTGACTTGAGGAGACAATACAACAATCCACCGTGGATTAAGCGGCACACAGGTTTCGCCGAATTCGTGCTGAACGACTCGGCATTCGGGAGAAGGCTTCAAAAAGAGATGAGTTTTTTGGATGACAGGTTGGTAGCAGGCGGTCATTAAAAGTAAGGAAAAAGCCATTAGTAAAAATGGCTTAATTAGATGATGGGGTTGCTTTCTCATTGCGATCATGCACTCAGATCGAATTCATTAAAATTCCCAGGAAAGAGTTCCCTGTACTGTAAACGGGTCTCCTAAGTAAACTCGGTTTCTACCTCCGGCTGATACAAAATACTCCGTATCAAACAAGTTTTTGATATTGAGCGCAACTCGAAACCGATCTCGTTTGTAAAAGATGGAAGCATCGGTGCGAACGTAGCTCGGTAACTGGAACGAGTTATCCAGATCGCCTTGACGCTCTCCAGCATAAAAGATCCCTAAACCAACGCCCAGCCCTTGTAAGTCGCCAGACTGGATTTCATAGGTTGTCCACAAATTTAGCGAAGTCCTCGGCGTATTACTCAACTAATTACCCACTGGGAAGGTATTATCTGCGGTGAGTTTTGGATCAATCAACAAAAAGCCTGCAAAAATATTCCATCCGGGTACAATTTCACCAGATAAATCTAGCTCAACACCTCGGCTATTTTGTTCGCCCGTCTGAATCGATCGTAAAGGATTAATCGGATCAGGAGTTGCCACATTGGTCCGAGTGATGTCGAACAAAGCCAGCGTTGCTGAAAGTTTGTCGGTGATATCGGCTTTTACGCCAATCTCATACTGTGTACCTCGCTCTGGTCTAAGTTGACCGCTGACATCACTCGCCACACCTGTTCCGGGAGTGAATGAACGGCTATAGCTGGCATAGAGGGAAATGGGTTTAATCGGTTGGTAAACAATCCGGTAGTCCTGCATAGTAATGTAAAAGCTGTACGCTTAACTGATAGAGATTCCAGAGGCTTGCATGAATTGTCCCAAGTGCCAATCCAC
>JAAUOZ010000280.1 GCA_012034655.1 Leptolyngbyaceae cyanobacterium CSU_1_3
GACGGGGTGCAGGGGTGGAACCCCTGGCTGGGGCGCAGCCCCCACACCCCTTCTAAACCAAAATCTATAGGCTGACGCAGTATATCAACTCAGCGTTGGCAAGCCGAAGTCAGCGATCGAGCGTCTTACCCTTTACAGTCCGCCTTCAACTTTCAAATGTTCGCCCATTGTCGAGACTCGATCGCCTGCCATTAGCTTACGTCCTCGGCGCGTCTCGACCTTGCCATTCACCTTCACCTCACCCGCCTGGATCAGCAGTTTCGCCTGCCCGCCCGTATCTACCAACCCTTTTAACTTGAGAAACTGATCGAGTTTAATGGTGTCTTCGCTGGTCATCATTGTGGTCATCATTCAAAGTGAGCGCCAGGCGCTCGAAAATAGCGATCGGTCTATCAATTCGGTCTATCAATCTAGACTATCGCAATGCCAACCCACAGCGAACCGTAGAATGCGGGGTTTCCTAACTTTTTCAAAACTGTCTAGACTATTGATTGACTAAAAATTAAAGAATTGCTTAATTGGATGAAGACCCAGTAGAAAGGATAAAATTGATAGTGATCTAATCTATACCTACAAACTTCAGTACCTCGTTTTGATCCTAGTAGTCTGTCAAACTTTATCTGTCAAACTTTAATGGATGGATAGGAAACGGGTAGGAGGTTATTTTTTAAGGGTTTCCCACCCTTAAAAAAATTCTTGACAGACTACTAGGCAGTTTAGCGCTGTGCCTCACCCTTGGAAAAAACCCTTGGGAAAAGGCTAAAAAGTCAAAAGTGAAGGCATCTGTGGATCGGTTTTGGTGATGGCTCTTCTCTTCAGAAGGAGCGATCGCGGTGAGCTTCTCCCTCTAAGGTTGATTCAGCCGTATTTTAATTTTTTTCATTATGATGGTGTACTCATGCTTGCCATGAATGATGCTAAAACGCTGCGCCCCAGAGCAGTAACCGTTTCGAGAACAAATTCTCATCGTCCACCTTCTTAAGATCGCCGGAGTTTTCCTGATGCCCAACGTTTCGTCTGCTGATTGCCCTGCCTCACCGCTCATTGGCTTAGAAGAATATAACGCTGGCATTCAGGTTGCCCAATCATCGCAGGGAGGGCATTCGCTGCCAGCCTATGTTAGTCCGATAGAAGCAGCGCTGACCAATCCGTGGCGAGAGGTGGCGGTGACTTTAGCCCCCTCCCAAAAGGCGGATAAGCCTAAACCCTATGATTATGCTGCTCCCATCTCTCCTATGCGCGATCGTGACTTGAATGAATTGTCGGGGCTGTTCGATCGCAAAGACATACTCGACCTCGAACAAGATGTCAATCGATGTCTGATTCAGCTTTTTCCAGAACCCTGTTGGGAAGAAAAGGAGGGGGGTTTTTTGAAAAACCCTCTTTAACGATCGTTTCTGACGCAAAGCGAAAGGCATGAAGAAAAGCAATGGAAAGACCAGATAATCGCCTTTAAGGTTTAAGGTTTGAGGAACGATCCCTAAAGCCCCTCTTCAACTATGTCCTCCCTGCCTGAACTTCTGCATGACCTGCCCAATATTTCTGGCGCTGAAGCAAAGGTGCGATCGACCGTTCTGCAAAACGATCCCGTGTTCTTGCCGACGACCAATGTGAAACTAAAGTCAGTGTCTGCGGCCTTTACGATCGCCCTGCACATGCACCAACCCACCATTCCTGCGGGGGTAGATGCAGCGCTGATCAACAATCTGCAACACATGTTCGAGCATCCCTACGATGGCGACAACCACAACGCCGGAACGTTTGCCTGGTGCTATGCGCGCATGGGAGATTTTATTCCCGACTTAGTGGCTCAGGGCTGCAACCCAAGAGTGATGCTTGACTATTCTGGCAATTTGCTCTGGGGGCTGCGCCAAATGGGTCGCGGCGATGTGCTAGACAATCTCAAGCGCATCACCTGCGATCGCCTCTATCAACCCTATGTCGAATGGCTGGGGACGATGTGGGGTCACGCCGTTGTGCCGTCTACGCCGATTCCGGATATTTTGCTCCATATTCAGGCGTGGCAGCATCATTTTGCGGCCATTTTTGGCTGGGAAGCCCTGGCACGGGTGAAGGGGTTCTCGCCGCCAGAGATGCATCTGCCCAACCATCCTGATACGCTGTTTGCCTTTGTAAAAGCCCTGAAGGATTGTGGCTATCGTTGGCTAATGGTGCAAGAACATTCTGTCGAAACGTTGACAGGGCACGCCCTCGAAAATCGCCATCTGCCCCATCGCCTGGTCGCTAGAAATTCTCAAGGTGAAACGATCGCCATTACAGCACTGATCAAAACTCAAGGATCAGACACCAAGCTGGTTGGGCAGATGCAACCCTATTATGAGGCCAAAACGCTGGCTCGGCAGACGATTGGCGGAGTAAGCATTCCTGCGATCGTCACGCAAATCGGCGATGGGGAAAACGGCGGTGTGATGATGAATGAGTTTCCGAGTGCCTTTATGCGAACGTGGCATGAGGCGGCGAACCAGTCTAGTGTGGTGAGTCTAAATGGCACAGAATATCTGGAACTGATCGAGGCAGAAGGCTGCGATCCTGATCAATACCCAACCTGCCAGGCGGTCGGGCAACATTTGATTTGGCAGCGAGTCGATCCTGACCAGGCAACGGCCGAAAAGGTGACGGATGCGATCGCAGATCTCACCCAAACCCAACCCAATTTTCAGATGGATGGCGCTTCGTGGACAAACAATTTAAGTTGGGTCAAAGGCTACGAAAACGTGCTCACGCCAATGAATCAACTGAGCGCCCTATTTCACCAAGCCTTTGCCACAGCATCCGCCGACGTGACCCAGCAAGACAACTACCGCCGATCGTTGCTCTACAATTTGGTGCTACAAACAAGTTGTTTTCGATACTGGGGTCAAGGAGCCTGGACAGACTACGCTCAGACAATTTACCAGCAAGGCAAAATGCTGCTCAAACGGTAAGAGGCTTGCAGACAAATTATGGCCCCCTCGTCCTTCAATCCCTGCTCCTCTGGTGGGAGCAGGGAAGTCAGAAAAGTAACGTTGGGTTCAGAACTCCTCGCCCAGAGCGGGCGAAGAGTTGGGGTGAGGGTTTTGTGAGATTTGTCAGAAATTACCTAAAAATCTGGGGATCATCATCAAGGTTTGTGAGGTTTGTAATGCTTTGTTATAACTGCGTGCCAACCCACTTGTGTTGAAGTAACCTACGCTTAACAATCGCTTTTAACCGACCGCATGATCGACTACAACGCGCTGTTTGAATTTTCGCGATCGCACTGCATCTCTATCTGTGCTTTCCTGGTTCCTGCCAATTTACTGACGACCTCCAACACCCTGGTTCTGACAGGGCTGCGTCGTTCTCCTATGCAGGTTTTGCTGGCTGCTGGGGTGGCTGCTCTCCTTTCAGGGGTGATGGTGCTGCATGTGCTCACTTGGTTTTTGATTGGGGTCGTCATGCCGCCGACGTTTGTATTGCTATTTTTGGGCAGCGTGTGTCTGCTCACCAATCTTTGGGCGGTTTTGGCGCGAGAAAGTATGGCTCGATTGCTGGTCACGATCTATAGAATTTGCACTAGAGTAGATCTGCTCGTATTTCGCCAACTGCATGAGTGATCAAAACGACGACACGCTTCCTGCTGCAAACCCAGAGGGTGATGGAGATTGGCTTGAAGACATTGTGCCCGATCGCCCGCAAGCCCCTGGGCAGCGATCGCCCTATGTGCGAAAGGTTGATCCTGAAAGTCCGATCGTTCTGGTTGAGACGGCATTTTTGGCCAGCGCCGGGAGTTTGATCTATTTGGTCAATTCTTACTTCCCGATGGGGCCAGTGTTGCAGATTTTTTTTCCCATCCCGATCGCCCTAGTCTACCAGCGTTGGGGCAACCGTGCCGCGTGGATGGGCGCTGTGGTCTCTGGGTTATTGCTGTCGGTGTTGATTGGGCCAGTGCGTAGCATTCAGTTTATTGTGCCCTTTGCGTTGTTGGGTGTATTGCTTGGTATGTTATGGCATCGTCGCGCTATCTGGTCGGTGTCGATCGCCATTAGCGCTTTGCTGAATGTCTCCGGAGCGTTCTTTCGCATTTGGCTATTGTCTACGCTGACAGGCGAAGATCTGTGGCTCTATGGCAGCAACCAGATCACAAACTTGTTAGATTGGGTGTTTCTCAGACTAGGGTTGCTTGGTCAACCGTCACTATCGCTGGTGCAATTGGCACTTTTGGCAGCGATCGTGATCCACAGCATTGTTTATTTATTTGTTGTGCATGTCGCGGCGTGGTTTTATTCGATCGCCTAAACAGTCCTATTCCTGATCCGCCCCATTGGGTGCAGGTGTTGTTAGATACGGAATGATTTCGATTTACACTCAGCCTGAAATAGGGCAACAATGGCTACAAACCTATCGAGGTCGATCGCCTCTATTCGCCTGTGTGTTGGGCTTTACGGAAACAGGATTGATTCCTGGAATCTCTGCGGCTGGGGCAACGCCTGCCGATCGACAATTCACCGCGATCGCAGATGCAGAATTTCTGCTCAATGGCGTTCAAAAAAATCCTGCTTATCCCCTGCCGCCGCTTACGGTAGGAGCGTCTCCGGTTCTCATTTCTCGTGCAGTTGTCGCAGCCCAAAAAATCCCCGTTTACCTATTGAATGCAGGGCTGCCTCGTCTGCCTGCGGTGAGCACGATCGACCTGCACGGCTCACCTGCCCGTTGCCTCAGCACAGGGCAAGCTATGGAGCGGGCGATCGTTGAAACTTTATTGCAGCAAGGTCTATTCTGGGGCGAAAAACTCGCTGCCCAAGTCTCAGAGGGTTATGTAATTTTGGGAGAATGCGTTGTTGGTGGCACAACCACAGCCCTGGCAGTTCTCACAGGCTTGGGCATTGATGCTACGGGCACAGTTAACAGCAGCCACCCCATCTGCAACCATGCCCAAAAATGGAAACTGGTGCAAGCTGGGTTGGCGCATTTTCAGACCGATCGAACCTCACTCGATCCGATCGCTCTCGTGGCTGCGGTTGGCGATCCGATGCAAATTGTGGTAGCGGGCATGGCGATCGCTGCCAGCCAAAAGTGTGGCGTTCTATTGGCAGGTGGAACGCAACTGCTGGCGGTGTATGCCTTAGCACGAGCCATCGCTGTCACCTATTCACTACCTTGGCAACCTCAACAAATCGTCGTCGGCACAACGCGCTGGGTTGCCGACGACCCAACAGGCGACACCGTAGGTCTGGCCAAAAAATTGGCTCCATATCGCTCTTAGCTACGCAACTTGACTTTTCACAATCTCGCCATCCGCAGTTGCGATCGTATGAGCAAGGCTATGTCAAAGAAGGGGTAGGTGCAGGAGGATGCGCGATCGCTGCCCATCTCTTGCAAAACTGGGATCAAATAGAGCTACTCAATGCGATCGAAACATTGGCCGATCACTACCAAGAAACAAAGCCTTAATAAACTCACACTGGGTTTATCTCGCATCTCTTTCTTTGGTGTTCTCTTGGGAGGCTTTCTCTGGAGAAGTTCTTTTTGCGAATCGTGAATTAAACAAGGTAGAACAATCATCTCGCTGTTTAAGTTCAGACAAGAACCCCCAGAGTTTTCGGCGTTCTTTAATTCACAGTCCTTAATGAACTCGCTGCGCTAACAACTGTTCTTCGAGGGCTGCAATTCGGTTGTAGGCTGCGGTCAATTGAGCGGTGAGGCGTTGAATTTGAATTTCTGGCGAGAGTGGTTTTTCTCCGCCCTGAATTGACGCTTCACTGCCTTGGTTGTCTACCAAAACGTCTTTATGTTCCATAGAGGGATTGCTGTAACGATGTGCCTGATAATAGCGACTGTTACTAGTTCCTGACATGGCATAGCTAATCCCCTGATTTGGGGTCAATTTAACTTCGGTCATAACCTGGGAAAGGCTGGCGGTTAGCTGTTCGATGAGTTGATACAGCGCGTCAATCTTGCCTTCCATCGTGTTGATTTGCTTTTGAAGCATGTCCATTATTGACCTACTAAATCCCTATTTTTGCTAATGACTATCTTAGTGAGGAAACCTTCGATCGTGGGGTTACTCCTAAATCATTTAACTTTTCGCGCCAAAACAAAAGGTATTGCAAGAAACCATCGAGTCTCTACTTCGACAAGGCTGCAAAATGTTAACAATTAAGGACAAAAGCAACGCCAAATGTATGAAGAAAATTAGCCAGATGAAGGAGGAAAATCTACAACTGCAAGGATAAGGGCAGTCAAAGACGAATCTTTAGAAAACCACTGACTTCTGCTTATCTCTGAAGATGGATAAAAAACTATAAGATTGCAAGTCAATCTCAAAGAAAGTGTCTAGATTAAAGAAAATATCCGATCGTTTCCCTCAAGTTGAAATTAGAATTGCAGCTTAAATAACCTGGTTGACTGACAAATCTTTCCCCTCATCCCTCAATCCCTTCTCCCACCAGGGGAGAAGGGAAGCCGGAACAAACCCAGATTTAAAAGCCCCTCGCCCGCTCTGGGAGAGGGGGTTGGGGT
>JAAUOZ010000281.1 GCA_012034655.1 Leptolyngbyaceae cyanobacterium CSU_1_3
TTTAGGGGGATCAAAACCTGCGGCACAACCCGACATCTCTCATGTGCGCGATCAACCGCAACCCGCCACTACGGTGAAAGAGTGGATCGCCCAGATCGAAGCGGCACAGGTGCAAGTGACGGGGGTGAAACTGGAGCGCACGGAAGCTGGACTCGATATTGTGTTGGAGACGGCGGAGGGAAAACCGCTGACGATTGATGCCACCAAGTTTCGGCGGGAAGGAAATAGCCTGATCGCGGAGATTCCCAATGCGACGCTGGTATTGCCGCAGGGACAGCCGTTTGTAGCGGACAACCCGACGGTAGATATTGCGACGGTGCAGGTGGAGCAGCAGGCGGGCAATATTCGGGTGAATGTGGCGGGGAAGGAGGGGCTGCCGAAGACGGCGGTGACGCTGAAGACGGGGGGGTTGGCGTATAGCCTGAACCCGGAGGGGAATGAGGCGGATGAGGAAAATTGAAATTGTGGTGACGGGGGAACGGCAGCAGGATGGGTATCGGGTGCCGAATGCCAGTGTAGGCACCCGCACCGATACGCCCCTGCGCGATATTCCCCAGTCGATTCAAGTCATACCCCAGCAAGTGCTACAGGATCAAAACGTCACCGATCTAGGTGAAGCCCTCAGAAATGTCCCTGGTGCAAGCCTTGAAAATGCCGCCAGATCTTTTATCCAGTCATCTTTCACCCTCCGAGGTTTTCCTGCTGGCGGCGATGTCTTGTGGAATGGGTGGAGGGAAAATCCGGGTGCTGGTATAGTCGGCTTTGATGCAGCAGCGATCGAACGGATTGAGGTTATTAAAGGGCCTGCCTCCGTTCTCTACGGTCAAGGGGGGCTAGCAGGAACTGTTAACTATGTCACCAAACAGCCATTGAGGGAACCTTACTATGCGTTAGAAGCTTCTGCGGGTAGTTTCAACTTTTATCGCGGTGCAATTGACCTTTCCGGACCGCTCAATGACAGCAAAACAGTTTTGTACCGACTGAACCTAGCCGCGCAAACCACAGAAAGTTTCTTTGATTTCTTCGACGGGCAGAGATACTTTGTTGCGCCAACACCCACTTTTCAGATTAGCGATCGCACAAAATTGACCCTAGCTGCGGCATATCTTGCTAGACCCCAATCCTCCAATCAAGGCTATGGTCTTCCAGCCGAAGGAACTGCGTTGCCAAACCCGAATGGCAAAATACCCCGTAACCGGAGTATCGGTGAGCCGGATGATCTAGAAAATTCGTATTCGACTCGAGTTGGCTATGATCTCGAACATTGCTTTAGCGATAATTGGCAGATCCGAAATGCCTTTAGATATACACAGAGCGATCTACGTAGGAGATTTTACTTCGGCACTGCCTTAGCTGAGGATAACCGAACTCTGAGTCGAAGATACAATGAACTAACAGAATATTCCAACAGGTTTTTCAACTCTGACACTTACGTTGTGGGTAAGTTTTCTACGGGTAGTATCCGTCATCAAGTGGTAGCAGGTATAAACGTTACCAGAAACGAACTGGACTTAGCTTCGTTTAATCGCGAAGCAGCTTCCATTGATCTATTCAATCCGGTCTATGGCCAACCACTGGGTACTCTTATTGACGAGGGCGATAGTTTTAGCAGAGCAGATGCACTGGGCATTTATGTGCAAGACCAGATCACGCTGGCTAAAAATTTGAAGCTGTTGTTGGGCGGACGGTTTGATACGTTTAGTCAAATTGATCGGGATCAACTCTCTAATACAGAAACAAGTCAATCTGGCAATGCCTTTAGCCCTCGTGTAGGCATTGTCTATCAGCCGATTCAGCCAATTTCACTCTATGCCAGCTACAGTCGCTCATTTACCCCAACGATTGGTATCGGTTTTGATGGTGATGTCTTTCAACCGGAGCGCGGTACCCAATATGAAGTTGGGATCAAGGCAGATTTGAATAACCGACTTTCGGCGACGCTTGCTTTCTACGACCTGACTAAATCCAACGTTTTGACTGAAGACACTAGACCTGGTGTCCCTCTAGGTGAGTTTTCGATTCAACTGGGAGAGCAGCGCAGCCGAGGGGTTGAACTCACCCTTCAAGGCGAAATTTTACCGGGATGGAACATCATTGCGGGCTATGCTCACACCGATGCAAAAGTGACTAAAGATAATACGCTGCCCGTGGGTCTTCGTTCTACTGGTGTGCCTGAAAATACCTTTAACCTATGGACAAGCTATGAAATCCAACGGGGTGTCTTGAAAGGCTTTGGTGGAGGCGTGGGATTATTCTTTGTTGGAGAACAGCAGGGCGATTTCAACAATACCTTTCAAATACCCAGCTATCTGCGGACGGATGCGGCAATTTTTTATAAACGCGATCGGTTTCGCGCTGCCCTGAACTTTAGGAATTTATTTGATGTGGATTACATTGAAACTGCTTTCGCTAGGACTCGAGTTTATCGGGGCGATCCGTTCACCGTGCAGGGGACAATTTCTTATGAGTTTTAACTCTTCTCAGCCCTGCTCTTGCTTAAGGAAGGGTAGGGCTAGGGAAACTTGTTTAGTGAGGTTTATGGATGAACAGATGGGTTAAACACGTATTATTAGCACTACTCGCGATCGCGATCGCCTCAGCCTGTCATCGCACAGCAACTGAGCGAGTTGCAACGCCTACTTCAGTAATATCTCCATCCCCTTGCCGAACAGTACAGCACAAACGGGGAGAAACGTGCGTTCCTCATAATCCTCAACGAGTTATAACTCTATGGATAGACACGTTTAGTAACACCTTAGCATTAGGCATCAAGCCCATTGCAACTTCGCAAAATTTAGGTGAACCCCTGCCCAAATATCTTCAAAACAAAGTCGATTCAGTTGAATCTACTGGAAGCTTCGTTCAACCCAGTCTAGAAAAGATTCTCCTACTAAAGCCTGATTTAGTTCTCTCGATGACTCGTCCTTATTTAGAGGATGTATATACAAAGTTATCCAATGTGATTCCTACAGTTGTTATAGATGTTCCTGGTGTTGATAAGCTATCCTGGCAAAAACATCTAGAAGATGTTGCCAATATTTTGGGTAGAGAACAGGAGGAGAAACAATTAATTAGTGCCTATTGGCAACGAATTGAACAACTCAAACAAGCATTGGGCGATCGCCGCCATCACCTTCAGGTATCAATCGCCACTATATATCCAGACTTTATTAACGTTTATGGAAAGGTGCTTCCTGTTAGCGCAGTTTTAAATGATCTTGAATTACAACGTCCACTCGCTCAAAGCCAAGATTCTATAATTAGTCTTTCTCAAGAGAACTTGTTCGATATTGATGGTGATGTTTTGTTCCTTTCCTATGACGGAGGAGAAACGGCTAAACAGAGTTTAGAAGAGTTACAGAAATCTCCTTTATGGCAAAAGCTGAAGGTGGTTCAACAGAATCGGGTTTATATCGTTGATATTCACCATTGGTATGCTGCTATGGTATTTTGGCAATGAACGCCGTCCTAGATGACCTCGAAAAATATCTCATCAACACGCCTTAAATCATGACTCAACCCACACTTTTCATCTGTCAATCCTGCCGCTTCTCTGAACCTCAATCTGAAAATCAACCTGCCGATGGTGTCATCCTGTTAGAACAAGTCAGAGCCGATCAAGCAAAATTTTCCAGCAACATTCGAGTCCAGCCTGTAAGTTGTCTATGGGATTGTGGTCGTGCCTGCGTTGTTGCCTTCACTGCCCCCAACAAACCCACCTATCTCTTCAGCAGCCTTGCGATAAAATGCGCTTCAGACCTGATTGAATTTGCCCGGAAATATACTCAAAGCAAGACAGGTAATTATTTTCTAAAAGCAGTTTCCTGAACGGTTTCAAAAGGCTGCGATCTCAAAAGTTCCATTCGTGCGGTAGGGCGATCGATTGTTTATGCGATCACATCTCAGAACTTTTGTGGAGTGCGATCGTGCTTCATTGTCGATCGTTGATGGTTTATGCGATCGCGTTTGGTTCTTGAATGGGTTTAGCGATCTCGCTCTGAAGGTCGATCACTTGATGGCTTGTGCGATCGACCTTCATCGTCGATCGCTTGATGGTTTTTGCGAAACGAATTTAGGGACAGCGAATGCTCATCTAGCCAGTAGCGTTAGCCGTTCAGCCAGCCACACCTTAACAATTGCCTCACGGCTCACCCCCAATCGGACGGCTTCGCGATCCAACGCATCCAGCATCCACTGCGGAAACGCGATCGTCACAGACTGTGATTGATGTCCCGGACGATGGGCATTTTCCAAGTCCAAAAACTCAGTCACATCCTCACTCTGATCGAATCGTTGATCAAATACTTCCGCTTTCATAAAGCCTTACCTCTAAGATACGTGAGCGTCGAACTGAGATAATTCGGACAATTTCTCCCCGATAGGTGATCACTGCTGACCAGCATTTTTCTCCAATTTTACCAATCACCAGAAATCGAGCTTCATCTTCCGTTCTAGCGGGAATTTCTAAGCGATCAACGTCCGCCCACAACCGTTGAGCCTGAATGAAGTCAATACCATGCTTTTGCTGGTTTGCTTAGCTCTTTTGCGAGTCAAACTCAAATTCCATTCATCCCCCAGAATCACGCTACACGTAATCGTAATGGTGCGTCGCATTTTTTACTACACTTCACCCCCTTTTCGCGATTGACCTTCCGCGATCATTAGCCTTACTCCCGTATTCTCTACTGCTCATTGTATATTCTTTACGGCACGCGATCGCGCCATCAATTCTCAAAATGTCGATACCTTCGGTAAGCTTTGCTAACGCGCTTCCAACCAAGCCTCTAAATCTGCCAACGTGGTGAAATCGAGTAAAGCCTCGCTGAGGTCTTCTAGGACAGGTAAAGGGAGAGATGAAAGGCGCGATCGCATTTCCTCGGAGAGTTCTTGGCTCAATCGGCGTGTTAACAAGCGGGTGACGACAGACAAAATACCTTCTTCTCGCCCTTCTGCCTTCGCTTCTCGAATCGCCCGTGGTTCCTTCGTTAAATCGATTCCTAGCATCTTTTTTATCTCCGATCGGCTTAAATTAGTGAGCTTGTAGACCAGAATCGAGGTCACAATATCTATTATGTCTTGTTTCTGTTGCGGTGTGACTGGCTCCTGCTCCGTTCGGGCAATCAAATCTCTGGCAGCAGCGGGAGCTTCACTTTCAGTGACGATCGTCAGCACGATCGCCCCAACCATCACAGGCAAATCGCTCACCTCCCCCAACTCATCCAGATACACCCGATACGCCTGCCCGCCGTTGAGCATTGACCGATGCGGATACACATCACTTTGCTCGATCGACCGAGACGGGTAAATCAGCACCACTTGCCAATCACTAAAACGACTGCGATTGCGATAGAAATACAGTGCAGACTCCGCAAACAGACGCTCATACAGCAGTTCATCCCGCTGCATCTGCACCTCACAGAAGTAAACAATGCCCTGCTCATCTTCTGGCGGCAAAAACACCCCATCAATCTCAAACTTCGGTTCCTTCACAGCTACCGAATCAAAGCGATAGTTTGCGGCATTGCTGGGTCTTGTCCCAATCAGATCAAACAGCAATCCTGGCGATTGTGCGAACAATTTGTAAAAGAGCGGATCACGTCGCATGGCAGCCAGCCGGAAACAACACGAACAATCGTAGTTCAAATACATTACGGCTGCTAAAATTCAGCGATCGCATCTCAGAGGTCTTGTGAAGTGTGATCGCGCTCTGATGGTCGATCGCGTTTGGTTATTGAGTAGGTTTATCGATCGCGCTTCATTGTCGATCGCTTGATGGTTTGTGTGATCGACAATCAGAACTTTTTGTGGAGGTGCGATCGCGCTTGGCTTGTTCTACCTCTACTATGCCGCGAATTGTCTCAATCATCTGTTCAAAGAAGTTTTGACCGGGTGTAAGATATTTGAGGTAGGTTTGTATTTGTTGCTGCCATTGGTTTTCGGCGCGATTTAAAAAATCTTGCCAGAATTTAGGACTATCTCCCCCGATAGCGGTAATTTTTTCTAAACAAGTTGTGTAATTACTGATATTTGTAGTGATAGCTGTATGATGTGCTTCTAAATCTTGTAGACAACGAGCATAATCAAGGTTTTTTTGTGGCATTTTCTACCAGTAATTCGTTTGAGCTGTTTTGTAGTTGTATCTGGGAATCCGTAATCAAATGGGTAAACTCTTTGATTTTTTTTTCTAAATAGCTATAAATCCCTTTTGCTTCTGGGTAGCAGTTGCAAGCTTGCTGATAAATATAGAGAATTTTGTGACGACAACAAAGTAATTGGAATAGCCAGTCATAGGCTTCGCCCGTTAATTGTAGTGTCTGAGATTGACTATTATTTAACCATATCAAAATATAAAATGCTTTCGTAAGATTTTTAGGGTCGTTAGGAACGGTTACTTTATATTCAAATAGAAAACTACCAAAAAGTTTACCCTGATTTACTGAAACCGAGTTTAAGTTTGTTCCTGCAAGTAATGCAACTGCACATTGATTAGC
>JAAUOZ010000042.1 GCA_012034655.1 Leptolyngbyaceae cyanobacterium CSU_1_3
TCGGCGTAAACGAATGGAGAGAAAGCAAACTGGCTGCCAGAAACCGCCTGCCTTTGAGTTTAGATGCCACCATCTGCCAGCAGCTAGATTCTCCTATGACCCTGGGCGACACGCTGCCAGACGCTCGCTATCAAGCCCTACAACACCTAGAAGAAGACCGCCAGCAGTTGCAGCGTGCTCTAAACCAGCTTGAAGATAAAACTCGTCAGGCGATCGAATTTTGTTTTCTCCATGACCTCTCTCGCAAAGAGGTCGCAGAACAAATTGGTGTCAGCCCCATGACGGTGACTCGTCGCATTCATCGCGGCATTCAGCAGATGGTTAGCTTGCTCCAGCCTCAAGTTTTACAGACTGATCCTTAACTTTTTACTTCTAAGATAATTTGCCCATCATCTTCGGATCTGCCGGATTGAGACTACTCAGTCCGGCATTTTCTGTATTGCGTTCAACAGGCAAAACCCTAGTTGTTGAACTACCTTGTTTTCATATCTGCGATCGCATTCCGAGTCATGGAAGCGATCGCCTGGTCATTCGCTTTGGGTAAGTGATAGTATTTGCCATTCGATTGTTTGGCTAACTCTTTGGCGAACCCAGTGGAGATAAATTTGTTTTCGGTGTCGATGACTAATAGCTGAAATCCGATCGTCCGAATTTTGGAGGCGATGTCGAGCAATTCAGCTTTGATGTCGGGTTTTTCGCCTTCGGGGAGGGTTTCACCGAGCGATCGAGCTAGGGGCACGTTGCCCCGACCGTCAGTGATAGCCACAATCACAACCTGGCCAATATCACCCGACTGTTGAGCATTGACCCCCACTCGAACGGCCTGCGTAAGACCGTGAGCCAGGGGAGATCCACCCCCGCAGGGCATTCGATCGAGGCGGCGTTTTGCAGCTTCAATCGATCGCGTGGGCGGCAACAACACCTCAGCCTGCTCGCCCCGAAAGGGGATGAGTGAAACTTGATCGCGATTTTGGTAAGCCTCGGTGAGCAACCGCAACACCGCACCCTTGGCAGACTGCATTCGGTTTAGTGCCATTGAGCCAGAGGCATCGACGACGAAAACGATCAGTGCCCCTGCTTTGCGGGCGAGTCGTTTTTGGCGGATATCGCTCTCTTCGACGAAGACACGCTTGCGAGGGAGAGAGGGGGCGACAGATTGGGAGGCGGCTTGCTCGATCGATCTCTGGCGGCGAGATTTTTGGTAGGGGGCTGCCGATCGTAAGGTTGCATCTACCGCAATTCGGCGCACTTTGCCTTTGGGCAGCATCGGCTTGATGTAGCGGCCCCGATCGTCGGAGAAAATGATCGTTCGGCTACCAGATTTGCCTTGGCGAGTCGCCATTTGTGCAAAGTACAGCACTTCTGGGTCGAGAATTACGCCTTCTGGATCAAAGATAAACTCTTCTGGAATGCTGGGCGGCTCTTGCGGTTCTTGATTTTCGTCCTTTTCTTCTTCGTCTTCCTGATCTGGGTCAGATTCGTCTTCGGGTTCGTCTTGATTTTGAGGCGGCGGTGGCGGTGGCGGCGGATTTTCTTCGGGTGGAGTCTGGACGATCGTCGATCGTGGCACAATCACCAGTTCAACGGCACGGCGAAGATCTTCGGCATTTACTTCCGTGCGCCCCTCTAGAGCAGCATGAGCCTTAGCCACTCTCAGGGCAAACAACTCCGCCCGGTGTCCTTGTACGCCCCCTCGAATTGCTTCGTTGACTAAATAGTTAATTTGATCCGTAGAAATTCGGACATCTCTGAGCCATTCTCTCGCCAACAAAATTTGTGTCTTCAGCGAGTCTAGATCCTCACGATATTCTCTGAGAAACTCTTGGGGAGCATTGGCATATTGGGTCGCTTGATCGACCGCCTGCACCCGATCGTCTAACCCCAAAACCATGTCCGCAGAAAGGGCGATCGCGATCCGATCTAGTAAATGTTCTCTCAGTGATCCTTCTTCAGGATTATACGTAGCGATCAACAAGGGTTTACAAGGATGCTGAAAGCTGATGCCTTCTCGCTCGATCTGGTTGCGTCCATCGGTGAGCGCCGTCAGCAAAAGATTTGAGATTTGGTCATCCAGCAGATTGATCTCGTCGATATAAAGCACGCCGCGATTTGCTTCGGCCAATAGCCCTGGCTGAAAAACGGTTTCGCCCTGCCGAATCGATTGGCTCACATCGACTGAGCCAAGTAAGCGATCTTCCGTCGTCCCTAAGGGAATTTGCACAAAGGGCGCACGAATGATTTCGGTCGGCACATCGGCAAGATCGACCTGGCCAAACTGCTCTAGGGTTAGATCGTCCCAGTCTTGAGGGGCACTGGGGTCACAGTGGCTAATCGAATTTTGGACGACTTCGATCGGCGGCAACAGCGCATGAATCGCCCGTGCCATCACCGATTTAGCAGTGCCTCTGCGTCCGGCAATCACCACGCCGCCGAGGTTGGGATCGATCGCCGTCAACAGTAGAGCGAGCTTAATCGCTTCTTGACCGACGACTGCCGCCAAAGGAAACGCTGTAATCGGAGTATCTACGGGCATGTGATCTGTTGAATAATGATCAGAAAATCAGCATATCAAGGTGCTGGCCCTGATGGAAGGCATTAAAGCCCTTTAATCCCATAGTAAAGGCAGGCCAGACTTCCAGCGATGTAGACAAACCAGGTTCCAAAGAACCCGATCGCTCGCCCTGGTGAAGGGCCGTAGATTTGAATGACTCCCCAAGCGTAGGCAATGCGGGCGACTGTCAAAGTTCCTCCAAGCGACCAGACCAGCCAGGGTGCTGCTTTCATCCACTCCAGCGCAATCAGGAAAAGTAGCGCGATCGGCACATACTCGGTGAAATTGGCATGGGCCCGAACTTTTCGCTGGAGCAGTCCATCGTCACTTGATTTGGATATAACCGTCTTCTGAGCGATCTGTTCAATGAATGCTGCCCATTGAGTGGGATTCTCTAAGTAATCGGGCTGAGTTGTCGCGTCTTCTTGAGATTCACCATGCCAAACTCTGGTGCGGATTCGCTCCATCACCACAATGTAGGAAAGTGCGATCGCAACCAACCCATTCAGACCAATAAAAAGGGTTGAAATCGGGATCATTTAGGACACCTCCCCAGATTGAGATTGCTGGATCACTCCGCTCCAATCGTCATTGTGGACGGCAGATTCTAGTTTTTGGCGACGATCGGCTTCGGTTTCGGTGAGGTTGGTTTCTTTGCTGAGATCTTGATCTGCCATCGCTTTACGAAGCTTGAGTTTCTTCTCTTCGTAGGCTTCGCGATCGGCGGCGGTCATGGCGAGTTTGGCGGATTCTCCGACGGTGGCGGCCCAGCCATCTGCCTGATTGCCAAGGGGAAGGCTGCCCGATTCAGCGATCCAAGCGTCTCGCAGTTGCTCCATTTCTTCGCGCTTCGGAAATTTGAAGGTTTTGAGCCGTAGAAAGGTACAGTTTTTTTCCCCTACTTGCGTGATATGACCGTTGAGAGACAGCAGCACATTGCGAGAATAACCGACATATTGGAGGGTGCGATCGTCATCAAACACTGCATACACGCCTGCGATTTTAGAATTTGCTGCCTGAAGCGACCAGTCGGCGATCGTCATGATTTCGTCGCCCTGGCTTTGGAGATTGGCGGCACGGGTGGCTGAGTGCTCGTCGTCGGAGCCGTAGAGAAAACTATGAAGCCCCTGGTGCGCTTGAGGCACGTTCTGATGTTCGAGGGCGATGGGGTGTTCAGTTTCCATAGATTTGCGCTCTAGTCAAGTGTCTTCCTATTCTCCAACATGGTGAGGTTAAAGAACGGCGACTACAGCTATTGCGATCGTCTAAAAATGTCGTAAACTTTTGTTAATAACTACTCATAATTCCTCATATGGCAGACCCTATTGGATTTGGTAAGCCCAAGCCGCAGCAAAAGAAATCAGCCACAAAGGGCGCAGCAAAACGGGCTGAAGCCTCGCAACTCTATGACCAATTCAAAAACGAGGGAACCCCAGAGTATGAGATCTACATTCGCATTGAGGGCAAAAAAAGCTGGTTTCCGGTAGGAGCGATCGCCGTCAAGCGCACCAACCAAATTCACGCCGCTATTTTCGACAACGAAGAAGAGTTGCAGAAAGGAGCATTTCGTCTGTTCCCAATTCTCAAAAAGAGCCAGAATCAGTTGGAATATGGCTATCGGCTAAAAGAATTTAAAGACGATGAGATCGAGTTGGCGGTGCGTCCCTCTAAGGGGCAGCAAGCAGGGATTGGGTTACAGAATGCGCTGTCAATGGTCGGCGATCGGGTCTCTTCGCTGTTCAAAGGCAAGTAATTTAGCTGGTTGACTGACAAATCTTCCCCCTCATCCCCCAACCCCTTCTCGCGCAAGGGTTAGAAGGGGGGCTGGGGTGAGGGCAAGACAACCTTGCAGTGGACGGAATGATTAAATCCACGTTCCTTAGGATTGTGGATTCAATAACCTGTGGTGCGGGTGTCTCACCCGTTCGGACAGGCAAGATGCCCGTCCCACAAGAATTGCAGTTTATCCTTAGTTAGCGGCTAGATCCAGGGATCATCGTCTTCAAGAAGGTCTGTGGACTCTAAAGCCTTGGGAGAATCTGTAGATGAGATCAGTTTTTGGTGGTCTACGGGTTTGGCGGTGATGTCGATCGTCGGTTCTACAAAGTCGTCATCGTCCCAGTCGTCGAAGGGTTCGGCTTGGGCGGCGGCTTTTTTGACGATTTCGTGATCTGGCTGCACTTCGACGGCTTTTTCGATGGGTTCACTGAAGTCGTCGTCCCAATCGTCAAAGGGGTCAGGTTCAGAGGGGCGAGGTTCAACAGAGATAGGTCGCTCTGATCTAGAATTAGCCTCAAATCTAGGATCGATATCGTCCCAAATTTCAGCGACTTCATGGGTTTTTTCTTTGACTTGTTCAACAAAAACGTATCCGGTTTCTTTCGCCTGTTCTGCCAAAATTTCGGCTTTTTCTCTGAGTTGCTCATTGAGAATTTGTGCTCTTTCTTTAGCCTGCTGAAAGACCGATCGCACTTCTTTTGTCACCTGAGTTTTTTCTTCTTTGAGAAAGTCGGCGGCTTTGTAAAGCTTTTCCTGAAGGCCTTCTCGATAGATAGCGAACGATCGAATGGCCGCTTCTGACACTAGAACTCGGCGATTCCCTAAACTCAAAATATAGTTTGGTGGCAATAGATAAATGCTTCCAGTCATGCCACTCGAAATAAACAGATAATGCTCAATTTCACCCGTTTCTAAATCAAACAGATAGTCGATGATTTTGCCAGATTTGCTGCCTGCATCAGTCCACACTTCGCAGTTGACGAGCGATTCTAATTGCCGAACTTTTTCGACATCAGTATCGACGGGTTTAGAGTTCACCAAAACACCATTCGCCCCGATCGTTTCTAACTGGTCTAAATTAAAGGCTGTTTTTTTGCGTCCGAGTAAACCCGACTTGCAGATGAATCCTAAAACACGGTGAACTTTGGGATACATCCACAGCACTTCAATCTGTCCGAGTTCTTGCAGCGATCGGCGATCGAGGACAAACTGATTCAATAAATCACTCTGCTTGACAATCTCTGGCGGCTCTGACATAAACTCTCAAACGCTATAGCGACTTTGATTTGGCGGCTTTATATTTATTGTATCGCTTCAATCTTAGTTGACAGAATCGACCTTAATTCGGCAAAATGATAGACTGGCTGTTCATTCCTGCTCGGATCAGGTCGGACACTCAAAAGCGGTTTTTCCGCTACCTGTACGGCAACCTTTAGGGCAATACTCATGGCTTACGCAATTATTGAAGCAGGCGGCAAACAGATGCGCGTCGAACCTGGTCGGTTCTATGATGTCGATCGCGTCGTCAACGAAGTCGATTCTCAACTCACGATCGACAAGGTTCTTTTTGTCAGAAACGAGGGCGAAATCAGTGTCGGTCAGCCGTTAGTGGCGGGTGCGACGATCGAAGCAACGGTGATGAGACACTTCCGAGGTCGCAAAATCATCGTCTACAAGATGCAGCCCAAAAAGAAAACCCGTAAAAAGCAAGGGCATCGTCAAGAATTAACTCGCTTGATGATTGACTCGATCAGCATTGACGGCACAGCGATCGACTCCAAAGAGCAACCCAGAGGCTAAACGCTCAAAATGGTCTGGTTGCTCAAACACCCTTAAAACTACATGAATTGTTGAGGAAATTATGGCTCACAAGAAAGGTACAGGCAGTACACGCAACGGTCGCGATTCTAATGCTCAACGTTTGGGTGTCAAGCGTTATGGCGGCCAGGTTGTCAAGGCGGGCAACATCTTGGTGCGTCAACGTGGCACAAAGATTCACCCTGGCAACAATGTTGGTCGGGGCAGCGACGACACTCTTTTTTCGCTGATTGGCGGCATCGTGACCTTCGAGCCTTACGTTAAAGGGCGCAAAAAGGTCAGCGTTTACCCCGTTCCGACGGAAGCCTAATCATTTCTATCAAGGTTTTTTGAGGGGTCGAATATCTCAAGGGATCTGCGAGGTAATCATGTACCACTAGCCAGGTTTCGACTACGCTCAACCTTCGACGGTTGAAGGTTGAGCGTAGTCGAAAAACCATTCACTGGTGTTTTATTTTCATCCAAACCCCTAAAAATAATCCCTAGTCCATTCCCTATCCATTGATGATAGGGGGTGACTGATGGAGGGTGCGATCGAGATCGTGCCCTCTTTATTTTTGAAATTGTTTATTTTTGAGTTGTTTGTTTTTGAAATTGTTTATTTTTGAAGTTGTTTATTTTGAGTTGTTTGGTTTTGAAGTTGTTTATTTTTGAAATTGTTTGGTTTTGAAGTTGATTTGTTCTGAAGCTAATTTCGCCAGCAAAAATGAGGAAGCTATGGTTCAAAAACGCCTGATCATCGAGATGGGGATGGGAGTCGATCAACATGGTCAAGAACCGACGGTGGCAGCGGCGCGGGCAGTCAGAAATGCGATCGCTCACAATGCGCTGCCGGGTGTATGGGAGGTTGCAGGCTTGAGCCATCCCGACCAAATGATCGTCGAGGTGCAAATTGCTGTGCCCTATCCAGAGCAGGTTCGAGAAGCTGAAGTGCTCTCAGTGTTGCCGTTTGGGCGCAAAACGCTAAAGATCGAAGCAGGCGGAATGATTGTGCAAGGGCGAGCGATCGCAGAATTGAACGACAAAAATGATGAAATGCTGGTAGCGATCGCGTCGGTGACGGTGCTGATTGAAGATGAGGGATAAAGGTAAAATACTCTAGAGTGGATACTTTTAGGAATGGGAGTGAATCAAGGTTGGGTTTATCAAGAACAAGTTGCTTGGAGTGGGAATGGAATCACTATTTTAGATTATTACACCACGCGGCATAGGCATTCTTCGCGGGAGGAGTGGCGCGATCGTATCCAATCTGGACTCATTTTTGTTAATGCAAACCTGATTACTGACTGCAACATTAGCCTCACATCAGGGCAAATCTTGACCTATCATCGTCCGCCCTGGTCTGAGCCAGATGTACCCTTCGATGTGGATGTTTTATATGAAGATCAAGATCTGCTAATTTTACACAAACCATCGGGGCTGCCTGTTTTACCGGGGGGCGGTTTTTTAGAAAACACGGTTTGGGGTTGGCTGAGACAGCATTATTCTACGCCGCCAACTGCTCTACATAGGTTGGGGCGAGGCACATCTGGCATTTTGCTGCTAGCAAAAACTGATATGGCTAGGTCAAAGCTATCCCACGATTTTCGCAAGGGTCAGATTTGTAAGCTCTATCGCGCTCTGGCAACGGGTAATGAGATGCCCGATCGCTTCACCGTTACCCAGGCGATCGACAAAGTTTCCCATCCCACTCTGGGCTATCTTTATGCCGCCTCAGACCTTGGCAAGTCGGCGATCAGCCATTGTCGAGTCATGCAGCGCGATCGCATCCCCGGTGCAAGCTTGTTAGAAGTGACAATTCCGACGGGTAGACCGCATCAGATTCGCATTCATCTAGCGGCGGCGGGGCATCCGCTTTGGGGCGATCCGCTCTACGCCGTGGGCGGCGGTTTGCTTGACCAAAACGCCTTGCCCGGAGACTGCGGCTACTTTCTCCATGCTTACCAACTCAGGTTTATTCATCCCGCAACGGCGATCGAACGAGTGATTGTTGCCCAACCTCCAGCATTGCTGACTGACAGAAAGAGCGATCGCTTAGACTGAAAATATCAAGCGTCGAAACCTACGATCGCCCCCTGCAAAACTCATGCTCAAACATTTTGCTCTATCTCTAGGAGCCACCCTGATCGCATCGGTTAGCGTGGGAGCGTTTGCCCCTACTCAGGCTGTCCAAGTCGCCAACGGAACGGTCTACTTCAACTCGCCCCCTCGCTTGGTCGGAGCCTCCACAACCTTCAACTCTGCCCAGGCATGGTCAGCCACCTACTACTTCACGCTGGACTTGCTAGAAAACGCCGGAGAACCCTTGCAGCGCGTCACGATCGTCCAAGACGAAGGCGTTGATGCAATTCGATTTGACCCCAAACAGATCGAGGCCTTTGAAGGAGAGCGAAATCGTTTGGGTACAAAAATTCCCCTTGGTGGCGTGACCGTCGATCGCAAAACTCGATCGGTGTCCGTCGTTTTCAATCCGCCCGTCGCTCCTGGAAAACGGGTCACGATCGCCCTCAACCCCGATCGCAACCCATTATCTGGTGGCGTTTATTTGTTTGGTGTCACAGCCTTTCCGGCGGGGGAAAAGTCCCACGGGCAGTTCTTAGGCTTTGGGCGGCTTCACTTCTACGAAACTGACTTCAGCTTTAGACGATCGATCTTTCGCTAACCAAACGTGCTGCCATTCCATCCCCACATCGACCCCTTGGCATCAGCAAACTCAATGTAGATGCGATCGAGGGCCACACCCAACTCGTGATTTACCTGCTGACAAAAATCCTGACTCATCGCTTTTGTCTGCGCCGAAGTCATCGACCCGACACTTTTAATTTCGATATAACAAGTCGGATCACTCGTCCCGCCGAAGGTCATTTTGACACCCGGTTCTATCATCGTCATCACATAGGATTCTGGCTTACCCGTATGCCTAGCAAGGCTAGCAGACAGTTGCTTGAGCATTGCCTCACTCGTTGCAGCATTGGGAGCGATCGAGGTTTGAACTTTGATCAGCGGCATAGCAAAACTCATCCTCCGTACTGCCAACCCGTACTTTCTAGCCGCAGTGGGTCGCCTTCACGGTGAACCCCGGCTGCAATCACTTCGCCTACAAACACGGTATGATCGCCCTGATCGACCATGCCGACGACCCGACACTCGACATAGCCCAGCGAGTCAGAGATGATGGGGCAGCCCGTCTCCCCTAGATAAAAATCGACATCCTCAAACTTGTTGCCCACTCGACGCTGCGGCTTGAAGAATTTTTGCGCCATCTCCTTCTGCCCATCTTCGAGAATGCTCAGGGCAAACACTCCACTCGATCGAATCATGGCATTTGAGCCAGAATCTTGCTTGACACAGTTCACCACTAGGGGCGGCGAAAAAGAAGCCTGCATCACCCAGCTAGCTGTAAAGCCGTTTACCTCATCTTCGTTCTTCACCCCGCAGACGTATAGCCCGTGGGGAATTTTACGCAGCATTGTCTTTTTAGCCTGTTCGTCTAGCATGGGAACACCTAGTTGAATTCTTGAGAGTCAAGCCTGGCAAGTCACAACTCAGACAAAATATCTGAAATTGTATTTCAACTCAAAACCGACTCTCCCAAAAGCCAGAAAAGTCGGCAGTACGATCGGTCGATCGACGAGTCAGCATGAAAATTGAGTGAAAGGCAGACTTTAGTGAAGGGCTGATTTAGTGCGGCAGATTCAGCCAAACCCAACCTGTCTACTTTGCCAAGAAGGCTTTCACCTGCTTGATTGCCACAGGAAGCACCCGTGAGATTGCCCAACCCCCGGCTGCCAAAATAGGGAATAGGACAATTAGGATGCGAAAGTCAAAATCCATAACGGTGTTCTCTCTTTAAAGGCTTTGTTATCTTTCATTTGTACCGCATTTGGGGACGTTTTCAAAGCAGTTTTTACGCTAAACTTTGAAGCCAAGATCAGTGCCTTTGCCTGCATGAACGAGAGCTAACTTTTCGTATTGTTGGGCATGGTCGATCAGATGAGCCACTTCTTCCTCAGACAGCGATCGCAACGGCTTCGCCGGAACGCCGACCACCAGCGATCGCGGTTCTACATCCTTTGTGACGACCGATCCTGCGCCAACAATACTGCCTGCGCCGACGCGCACCCCATCCAGTACGATCGCTCCAATTCCAATCAAACTGCCGCGCTCAATGTGGGCACTATGAACCACCGCTCGATGCCCAACCGTTACATAATCTTCCAAAATCGTCGGCTTGCCCGGATCTCCGTGTAAAATTGCACCGTCTTGAATATTGGTGCTGGCTCCAATCACAATACTCTCGACATCGCCCCGGACGATCGCCCCATACCAGATGCTTGCCCCCCTGCCAATTTCGACCGATCCAATCACCGTTGCACTCTCAGCCACAAATGCAGCTTTCGACAAGTCAGGAGGCGACCAGTAAGACGGAGCTAATCGAGAAGATTCGTTGAAGTTATTCACAGTTCGTCAGAATGAAGGTATGGCTGGGAAACTTCCCTCGCTATAATGATTTCACGATTACTGACCCACAAACTACATGATTGCTTGCACTTCATGACCAGCCCAGGTTTTCAATATCCAATTTTTGGTCCAGAGATCCAGTGCCCTCACTGTCGCCAGACAATTCCAGCGCTGACTCTGACAGACACCTATCTGTGCCAGCGTCATGGTGCATTTGAGTCGAACCCCAAAACTGGTGAACTCATTCATCTCCAATCTGGACGACACTGGCGATTGTGGAAAGATGAGTGGTACAGGCAGCACACCCATCCCGATGGGATTCGTTTTGAGATTCATGAAGCCCTCGATCGGCTCTACACCCAGGGCTACCGAGCCACACGAGTCATCATTGCCCAGCGCTACCAAGAACTGATCAGCACCTACCTAGAGCGCAGCACCCCCTGGCGCGGGCAGAATGATGCTCAAAACCTCGCCTCTACGGTCTTCCGGTGGAGTTTAGTCCCGATCCTAAAGAAGAACCCTGCTGGGACGTGATTAATTTTGACTTAGAAAAAGAACCCGGAGCACCCGTTCGGTATCCTTACTTTCGATTGTTTGAGTAGGAATAAGGGAGGGGAGATGGATTAAGGAAGTTTTGGTGCTGTTGTGGAGAATAGAAAGCAAAATTTTAGCGCCTCATAAGATTTGGATGGGCAATCCAATTATTTTCCAGCAGATCGCGAACCACTACACCCATTACCAATTCTCAACTCATCGCTCATCCCCCATCCTTCCTTTATGCATCACGTTTCGATTCGGACGGCTGACATTTTTCGAGCGATCGCTTTCTACGAGCAGCTTGGGTTTGCAGTTCAGGAGCGGTTTACGACGGGCTACACGTTAGCCTGTTGGATGGAAGGGCTGAGTGGGCGCATTGAGCTAATTCAAATTCCTGAGCCGCATCCTGCCCCAGATGCCTTCGCCGACGAGCATTATGTGGGATACTATCACACCTCGTTTGATTTAACAGACGTAACCAATAGCCTGCCCATTTGGTTAGAGGCGCTCAAGACGCACACCGATGATCTCAATGTTCTCTTGGAGCCGACCCAGCAGATGATTGGCGATCGCGTTTACGAAGTCATGTTCATCGCCGACCCCGACGGACTGCCGATCGAACTGATTCGTGAAATGAGACAGCCCTAACCGGGAATGCCAAAGCACCGATCGAGACTGCCCCAATGCCATCTGCTCCTTTCCCTGACAATTGGACTTACCTCAAAGTAGAGCTAAACTGGCTAGAGCGCTTGCTTCTAGTGGCAGTGGCACGGCAGAAAAAGGAAACCAAAGAAATCGATCGCGTAGCCCAAACTCGCGCCGATCGGGCTACATCCCATTGGTGGAAGGGCATCGTCAGTTTAGAGGGGTGGTTGCCTCCGATTCGCCTGTGGAGCCGCGCAAGTCTGGCAACACCGAGGAGCCAACCAAAGGAAGCTTTCAGCAGCAGATCGAGGCGCGAGTGCAGACAAGTCGCCAGCAAGGAGTCGTGTTGGCGCTGCCTGCATTGTGCGATCGCCTTAGCCTTTCGCCCTTCGAGAAGAATTTGATTTTGATGGGCATCGCGCCCGAAGTACATCGTCGCTATGCTCAACTTTACGAATATTTGCAGTGTAAAGAAAGCGTCCGCGCCTCTTTGCCCAGTGTTGACCTGGCACTGCGCTTGTTTTGCCGAAATGATCAAGAATGGAAAGTAGCTCGATCGTCCTTTACTGAGTCGAGTTCTTTGATTCAACATCAGTTAATTGAGCGAGTTTTTGACCAAGAAGCACCTTTATTAAATCGACAGATCAAGCTTGCGGATGCATGGGTCAATTTTTTGTTGAGCGATCGTCCCGATCTATCTCAGATGGATCAGCTTTTAAATCGACAAACAAATATTGTCGTCAATCGTACAACCTTAGAAATTAAAAAATCACAGTTTTCTGGCTCAATTTCAGATTTAGTTTTGCCTGATTTGCTGTTAGAAACTCTGCAAAATCTTTGCTGCAAAATTCAATTTTGTCCACAGATAGATGAGGCATGGGGCTTTGAAAATGCCTCGCCGGGAATCATCGCTTTGATGGTGGGGGCGAAGGGAACGGGCAAAACGATCGCCACTCAAGCGATCGCCCAAGCTCTCGATCGATCCGTTGCGTCTATCGACTTAGCAGCAGTCACACATCATGCTGAATTGCTGCAAGAAATTGTGGTTCAAGACCCAACTATTTTGCTGATGAAATCGGCTCAGATCTGGTTAGGTAGGCGATCTCCGCTCACCCCTGCTCAGATTCATCAATTCACCCAGGCGCGTCAGTCTAGCCAGAGTCTAACCTTCTTCAGCGTCGAAAAACTTCCAGCCATTCAGCACGTCTGGCGGCAAAAAATTCACCCGATTCTGACCTTCCCTATCCCCGATCGTGCAGCCCGATCTCGTCTCTGGAAGCAAGCCTTTCCGCCGCAAGTTCCTTTAGACAAAAATATCGATTGGGAGCTTTTAGCCAGCAAATTTGTATTAACTGGCGGAGAAATTCACGCGATCGCTCGCTCTGCGGCTTTCGCAGTGATCGCAGATTTAGACCCAAAACTCACCATGCAGCACCTACTCAAAGCGATCAACTCCCACTCCTAAGCCCCTGGTTGACTGACAAAACTCAGAAGCCCCTCATCCCAACCTCTCTCCCAGAGCGGGCGAGTCGCTCTGAACCCAACGTCACTTTTCTGACTTCTCTTCTCCTCTTGTGGGCAAAGCAGGGGAAAATTTCGCTTCTGCGATCGTTCCATGAAACGTCAGCGCCCCAACTTGTCGATCGCCCACCTGCCAATTTTTGACCCGACTGGGTACTAATTCAAATCCCGTCTGATTGATTTGGGCAAGCTCTGTGAGAAACTCTTGCCAACTAATGCAATCAAGCTGTGCATAAATCGACTTCAAGGAAATGGGATGCCCCCAAGGATCAGGTTTTTCGACTGCCAAACTTGCCAACTTCTGCCAAATTAGAAAAATCCGCTCTACCAAGTTGCCACTCAACCCCGGAAACTGAGTCAACAACTCGCCCTGAGCGATCGCACGGCGAAACTTTTGCAGCATGTCATATCGCGTCACCTGGGGGTTAAACTCACCCACCTGCGAACCCAGATCACCCCATTCACTCCGACGAAGCTCAATAAACTTGTCGATCGCGGCAAGAATTAAATCGCGCTGCTCTTGCTGATTGGGCTGCGCTGGAAGCTGAATTTCTTCTACAACCTCTGGCTGGGCGACCTTCTTAGTTGATTTAGCCACATTCAAAGATACAAATTCAACCCATCAATCTTAGAGCGGGTCAGTCGTTTAATCAATCTAAGGCGCGATCGTCGCCTCCAAGATTGCAGCCTGGCACGCCTCAATCAGCCCGTCGATTCCTTGCACAATCCAGATTTTGGTGTTGAGTTGCTGCTCTAAATCCTCCACGCGCATATCATCCAAAAAAACCGTTTCCCCATGCTTCAACATCAGCGAAGGCAACAGAATTCCATCTTTGAGATCTTCTCCCTGCAACGCTTGTAGAATATCCTGCCCTGTTAGCAACCCCCGTGACAGTCATAGTTTGCCCCCAATATTGACTCCTGAGCGCTACCATTTGCACCTGCAACCCTTGCACTTGATTTAAGCGGTGCAAAATCGGTTGAAAAGCTTGCTCAACCGCGTTGCCAACCACCCACACAAAGGAGCGATCGCCCACTCGTTTAGGCAGCCGTTTTGCGCTGACCTGAAATTCTTTGAGAAATTGCCGAATCGAACCTACACCATTGCCAATCTGTGGATAGTCTTCATAATGCGACTCAGGCGGTAGTTCTTGTCCTGCAATCAAAAACCACTCATCCGCCAGCCAGGCAAAGGTCGAGCCATACTGTTTCTGAAATTGCGCTTGCATCTGCTGCACCTGGGCAATCACTTCCTGGGCTTTTGCACGAGTCACCGGAATCAATTCATCCTCACTCGGACGAAAGCGCGTCAACCCAACTGGCACAACCGCCACCGAGGCGATCGCAGGAACCTCCCCTACATGGAACTGGGCCAAATCTAACAGCGTGCGAGTCAAATGTTCACCGTCATTGATCCCCGGACAGAGCACCACCTGAGCATGAATTTGTAAGTGACGCTCCTGAAACCACCGTAGCTGATCTAAAATCTGCCCCGCCCGCAGATTTTTAAGTAAGTGAATTCTCACATCTGATTCTGTCGCATGAATTGACACATACAGCGGAGACAATCGCATTTGCTCAATCCGATCCCATTCTCGCTGTGTCAAATTTGTCAACGTTAGATAACTGCCATACAAAAGCTGAGGCGATAGTCGTCATCTTTGAAGTACAGAGTTTGCCGCATTCCCGGCGGTTGCTGATCGATAAAACAAAAAGGACAGCGATTGTTGCATTGGATCAAGCCATCAAACAAGGCCGTCTCAAACTCTAACCCCAGGTCTTCGTCGTAGTCTTTCTCAATCTCAACCTGGTGAGTTTTGCCGCTTGCATCAAGCACTTCTAGATCTAGCACTTCATCAGCGCAGAGAAATTGATAGTCAATCAGATCTCGTGGCTGCTGGTGATTGATGGATACCAAGCGATCGCCCGCTTCAAAGCCAATCTCGGCGGCGATCGAGTCGGGCAACACCGCAGTAATTAACGCCGGACGGATAGAAGACTCGCTCATGAAATTTTGCAGTCTAAATTTTGCAGTCTAAGTTTTGCAGTCTAAATTTTGCAATTTATTGAGATCAGCGCTTGAGAATGGACGTGATGATTACAGTCAGCGTAGCAGAAGCAATCAGCGTAAAGGCTAATTGAACGACCCATTGAGTAGTTTGCTGGTAGTTACTAAAGCGATCGTTAAATCGACCCACATCGCCAGACAGTTTTTCTACATCACCAGATAGTTTTTCTACATCGTCAGATAATTTTTTTTACATCCGTAGAGACCTTATCCACTCTCGTAGACAGCTTATCTACCTCGGTTGTCAGTCGATCGATTCGTTCTAGAACTTGTTGCTGAAAGTCTCGATCGCGTTGTTCGCGGCGATCCTCCCTTGACTGCTCTGTCATAATGCTCCCACCAGCATTATGCTCCCATAAGGCGCTGCTCCTATTCTAAAGCTCCAGGTGATTAACCATTTCTCAACATATTGTTAGTAATCGCAAGCAACAACACGACCCCAAACGTCAGCCGATACCAGATGAACACCAGCGTGTTTTTAGTTTGCAGATACTTAAGCAACCAGGCGATCGAGAGATAGGAAAAAACGAAGGTCGAAACGACCCCAACCAACAAAGGCGCTAACTCGTCCACGTTTCCAAAGGCTTTTCTGGCTTGATAAAGAGCCGCGATCGTGAGTGTCGGAATCCCCAGCAAAAAAGAAAACCGGGCCGCTGTGTCGCGTTTTAGCCCCAAAAATAGCGCCGTCGTCAGCGTAGAACCCGATCGCGAAGCACCCGGAATCAGCGCAATCATCTGACCACCCCACCAAATACCATCTTAATTCTAACGACTCAAAGCCTCGCTTGCGTTTGCCCACCTGCTCTGACAACCCCAGCAGCAGCGCCATGACGATCGACATCACCGCAATCACAAAGGGTGTTTCTGGAATCCTATCTTTGAGCAACAGCCCACCCACCAGCGCCGGAACCGTACCCACCGCAATGCCAACCAGCAGTTTCCACTCTTCGCGCTGCCAATCTTTTTTGCACAACGCCTCCCAGCCCCCCAGCCCAATCTGCTTGATGTCTGACCAAAAATACATCACCACCGCAATTACACTGCCAAACTGGATGGCATCAATAAAGTACTTCTGCTGCGACCAGCCAAACACATCCCGAAAAATCAGCAAATGAGCCGTACTGCTGATCGGCAAAAATTCGGTGATCCCCTGCACCACACCCAGCACGATCGCCTGAAACAAGCTCACCCACAAACTGCTCTCTGGAGCCTCCGCCGTTTGCAGCAGCACCCACCCAGAATGTAGTAGGTGAGTTCCGCCAAAAACTAATCTGCCTAAGTTAAGCCCAACTGGGCTAAGTCCAAAAAATTCCATGGATTTCGTCTTTCCTTGAAGCTGAATGATTGAGCAACCGCGAAAAACTTCTGCCTGCGCGCGAACACAGTCTATCCGAAACTTCTGCCTTAACCGATGGTTCTTATTGTCTTCTTATAGTCCTATCTTTAGGCCTATCGAGGTCGAGCGATCGTTCTCCGAAGAATTCGCTATGATAATTAGATGCCCAGGGGGGGGATATGTTTTAAGATTAATTACAGATCCATCTCGCCCGAAAGACCGGGTTTCCCATGATAATGTTAAGTTAAGTAAATAAAACTCATCAAAAATAAGAATACTTTGATTTCCTACCCACCTCCCTCTGACCCTATCTACGCTCAGATTAATAATGATGTTTATTCATCTCAGACTACTGAGGCAGTCGGTTCTCCAGAGGAGAGTTCCTACGTTCGCCCTTGGTTCATCTTTTTAGGAGCGGTCTTTTTAGTTGCCATCCCAGTCTTTTTTGAAGCGCCTTTGGTGCGGGTGTTGCCCTGGTTGAGTCTGGCACTGACTGCTGGCTGGCTGTTGCTTGGCTCTGCCCTCTCATCTAAGCCTCAGACAAAAGCTTGGGGAGAACTGTTGATCGGGTTTTCTTGGACGTGGATGGCTGGGTCAATCTATTGGGGGTGGTTGCGCTGGGAGCCAACCTTGCACTTGCCGATCGAGGCGATCGCCCTCCCGATCGCCATCTGGGGGCTGGCCCACGAGCGCTGTAAAATTGGCAATTTCTTTTATCTGGGTTCTCTATTCGGCACGGTTCTTACGGATCTGTACTTCTACTTAGTCGATTTGATTCCCTTCTGGCGGCAGTTGATGCAAGCTGAGCCAGAATTGGCAAGACCCATTTTTCAGCAGGCGATCGGACAGGTTAACTCACCCTGGGGGCTTTTCTGGGTGATAGTGCTGGTCGCGACACTTTTCAGTGTGGGCGTTTTCTCATTCCGTCTGCAAAAGTTACATTGGTTAGCGTTCAGTGGGGCAGTTCTGAGTACAATCTTGGTAGACGGTTTATTCTGGCTTGCTGCCGCCTGTGCCTAGTCAAATTTAGGCAACGGGCCATGGGTCAGTAAAATTACGCTTGAAAGAAAATCTCGTACCTGAGAGGTGGAAACACTGTGTAGCTCAAAGATGCTTGGGTTGCCAGTTTTCAAGCGCTATCATTGACATAGTTTGATGTGTCAGAATGCATCATAGGAAAGACTTAGTGGCTTCTAAACCTGTGGTGACTTTGCAACCCACTCCTCACCTCGTACTACGGACTGATTCTGGAAGCCGTCGTTTCCCCCTTGCGGGCGGTAACTGTTGGACCATCGGCCGCAGTGAAGATAACAATTTCGTGTTGTCCGATCGCTGGATTTCGCGCAACCATGCAATGCTACAAGCCATGGAGACAGGCGAGTTTTATCTGATTGATCTGGGCAGTCGCAACGGCTCCTTTGTCAACGGTCGCCGAGTCAGCATTCCTGTCACCTTGCAGAATGGCGATCGACTCACCTTTGGGCAGACAGAGCTTGAGTTTTACTGCCCGATTCATCATCTCACCGATCCCTCAATTGGGATTGACTCTAAGGAGTTTACCGCTACCGCAACCCTACACATCCGCCGGCTGATCTCGGTGTTGGTGGTCGATATTCGAGACTTCACCGTTTTAACCCGACAGCTAGACGAAAAGTTGCTCTCCGAAGTGATCGGGACGTGGTTTCGTCGCGCCGGAGACATCATTCGAGAGTATGGAAGTTGGGTCGATAAATACATCGGTGATGCCGTGATGGCCGTTTGGACCCACGGAGCACAGGGGGTTAGCCGCGATGAAATGCTCAGAATTTTTCAGGCGGTCGGGGCATTGCATACAATGACCAGCAATCTCTACAATCAATATCCGCTGCCGTTTCCCCTGAGAATTGGGGCGGGGATCAATACGGGCTACGCCATGGTTGGTAACACTGGGAGTGGCGATCGCCCTGACTACACCGCCTTAGGAGATACCGTCAACGCTGCCTTTCGCCTCGAATCTTCCACCAAGCAAATCGGCTTAGACATTGCCTTGGGTGAGTCTACTTACGAACATCTTTCGACGCTGGTGGCAGACGCTCAGTTTTTTGAGCAATACACCGTTCATCTCAAGGGCTATGACGTTCCCACGTTGACCCATGCCTGCTCTTTTGCCGATCTCGATACGTTCCTACAACTCAAGGTGGGATCAAACAGCTAGGGCATATCATCTTGGGAGCCAAAATAGGAATCCGCTTCTACGGCCGTTGATTTGAAACTCAAATCTCTCATATAAAAGTTTGTATCACGGAGATGATAGGCTCTAATAAAAGCTGTGTCGAGAGTCTGCTCGATCGAGTGGGAGGGAAATTAGCATGAAACGTTTAATCCGACTAGTTGCTGTCTTGAGCCTGTTTGTCGGTTGTCTGGGTTGGTTTGGCTCTTTTCAGAGCGCAATGGCGGCAAATTTGAGAGACTTGAGGGTTGTCTATCCATCTGTTTTGTTGGCTGCTGAGTCAACGGGGTCACTCCGAAATGCCGTAGAAGACAAAATGGCGACGGAGTATGGTAAGAAAATTGACCTGAACAACACGAATCTCCGTGCTTTTCGTCAGTATCCAGGAATGTACCCGACGCTTGCCAGTCTGATCTTCAAAAATGCTCCCTATGAGAAGGTTGAAGATGTGCTGAAAATCTCAGGATTGACTGAGAAGCAGAAGGAAGTTCTCCAAGCAAACTTAGACAACTTTACGGTTAGTGAAGAGTCAAAAGAGCTTGTGGAAGGGGACGATCGCATCAACAATGGAATTTATCGCTAGATTTGAGAGAATTTGTTGAACTCAAATTCTGTAACTTCTCGCTCTCTGCACGATCGGTTCTCCACCAGAATGCAGGGAGTATTTTTATATCAATAGTCGCCAGATGACAGATTCTCTCCTTGGCTCAGAGTCTCTCCTTGGCTCAGAGTCTCTCCTTGGCTCAGAGTCTCCCTTCGCCATCCGATTTGACGTTTTGGTCATTGGAGCCGGGGCAGCGGGTCTTTACACATCGCTTTGTTTGCCTTCTCATCTGCGAGTTGGGCTGATCAGCAAAGATCAGATTTCTCGGTCGGCTAGCGATTGGGCCCAGGGTGGAATTGCAGCCGTGGTCAATTCGCAGGATTCGACGGAGTTGCACCTTGAAGATACGCTCAACGCAGGCGCGGGATTGTGCGATCGCTCGGCGGTCAAGTTTCTCGTGGAAAATGCTGCGGACTGCATCCACAATTTAGTGGAGATGGGGGTGGCTTTCGATCGCCACGGCTCCGATTTAGCCCTCACCCTAGAAGCGGCCCATTCTCGTCATCGCGTGCTTCATGCGGCTGATACTACGGGTCGAGCCGTGGTCACGACCTTGACAAAACAAGTGCTCGATCGCAAAAACATTCAGATTGTGCCGCAGGCGTTTGTGGTGGATCTGTGGCTGGATGAGAATCAGACTTGCCAGGGTGTGTGTCTGGTTTACCAGGGGCGGGTTGAATGGATTCGCGCTGGGGCGGTGATTTTGGCGACGGGGGGCGGGGGGCAGGTGTTTGCTCAGACGACCAATCCGCCTGTCAGTACAGGGGATGGGGTGGCGATCGCCCATCGAGCCGGGGCAATTTTACGGGATTTGGAGTTTGTGCAATTCCATCCGACTGCTCTGACGAGAGCCGATGCCCCTAGATTTTTGATCAGCGAGGCAGTGCGAGGAGAAGGGGCGCAGCTAGTCGATCGTCAGGGGCATCGGTTTACCTTCGACTACCACCCGGCGGGTGAGCTAGCGCCGAGAGATATCGTCAGTCGGGCGATTTTTAGCCATCTCCAAAAAACAGAGGCCGACCCAGCAACCGCCAATGTTTGGCTAGATTTGAGGGCGATCGCTCCCGAAACCATTCGCCGCCGCTTTCCAAATATCGTTCAGGTTTGTCAGCGTTGGGGCATTGATGTCTTTCATCAACCGATCCCTGTAGCTCCGGCTGCCCATTATTGGATGGGTGGCATTGAGGCCGATTTGATGAACCGCACCTCTATTAACGGACTCTATGCGGTGGGTGAAACTGCCAGCACGGGCGTTCATGGGGCCAATCGTCTCGCCAGCAATTCTCTTCTAGAGTGCCTGGTGTTTGGCGCACAATTGCGGCATCTGAAGGTGTCAGCAATCGATCCGGCTACAGAGAGGGGCGATCGAAATATCACAAATTCTCAGAGAAAAAATTCTGCGATCGCTTCGGCAGACTCAGAGACCATTCGCCGACTTCGCACTGAGTTACCTAAACTCGTCTGGCAGGGAGCAGGCATTTGTCGAGATCAGACCACCCTAGAGGGGGCGATCGTCCAAGTTCAGCGCTGGCAGCAGGAGTTTGCTCAGCTTCCGCTCAGTCAAGCCCTTCTGGGTCTGGAACCTTTACAAACCCTCAACTTTGGTGCTCCTGATGCCGACGCTTGCCTGCGCGAATGGGGCGAGCTTTACAATTTGCTCGCGATCGCTGATCTGATTCTGAGAAGTGCTGCCTATCGCACCGAGAGTCGGGGAGGGCATTATCGATCGGACTTTCCCCAAACGTCGCCAGAGTGGCAGGTGCATACGCTGGTGCAGCACGATCGCTGGTGGGTAGCTCCTGTCGAAACATGAGGCTTTGCGACAGATATTGAAGAACCTTCAGCCTACAGATACTTCTGGACGACCTCCCAACCTGTGAGAGAAACAAAGGCGAGGGCGACACATAAGAGGGCGTTGATGGCGATGTGAAGCGGACGGGCCCAGGGACGATCGGGGCTGATCTGCACAGCGCTCCAGGCGGAGACAAACACGAGTTCTACAACGGCAACTCCGGCGGGGAGGTGGGTTGAGTGACCCAGGCTGCCGTAGTGCCCGATCGTACCCACAATGCCAATCGCCAGCAGCAGCAACACCAGCAACACCAGGGCGATACCCGTCACAAAATGAGCGGAACGCAGACCGCCAAAACGCTGGCGAGCACTAAACATCGCAATTCCAGTGATTGCTTGGATCAAGTAAGTCACGATCGTGAACCCCATTGCCCATGCAGCAATCTTCCATAGCCATATAAAAGACGGTAAATCCAAAATTTTTAGATCCGATCGGTGATTGCTACCATTCTCCTAAAAAATGCAGCGACCGATCGAGCCACTGCATTTGACAATTGATAGGGGGTTTTTCGAGCACAGCTTTCAGTGCTATAAACTTCGGCACTATAAGCTTCAGTACTATAAGCTTCAGTACTATAAACTCTGTAGCCGTAGAATTTTGGAATTTTGTAACCGGGCAATTTTGTAACCGGGCAATTTTGTAAATGGCAGTTTCTTTTCAGCTTCTTCAAGCAGGGGTTTTAATTGGCTAGAAATAGGATGCTGTCTCAGAGAAGGGCATTGCTTACTCTACAGACGTGAGAACCGCAAGAGACGTAATTCCTTCATTTTTAAGTTCCTGTTCTTGAGAGGAGCTTGCAAACATCGGAATTCTTTCCTCAACACACAGAGTTGAGCAAGGAAGTCTATCTGAAAGAATCGCACTGGCCATCATTCCTGTGTGGATTTCTAAATGAGCATCGGGCACAGCTTCAAAAAGTAATCTCTGACCTGGAAAGACAACCCGTTCAAAATACCAGTTTGGAATATTGGTAATGCGGGCGATCTGCATTTGGCTGGTAGCGTTCACATAGCAGCACAGGAGACGCGCTGAACTATCTGCTGGGATAGGATCAAACATCTGGGACATAGGAGTGTAGTGGAGGTTTTTTGAGGCTTAAAACGAGTTGACTCAAAACTAGCACTCTGCGATCCCAGGCGACTGTAAACCCTACTACCAATAGGTTGTTCTGTTGCGAATTCTTAATCAAATTGAAGCAGTGTTGAGAATTGTTTCCCTGAAATGAAACTTGAGCGAGAAGCTCGGTTAGGACGATCGTACTCTTCTATCTTGCTTGGTATGGGCGATGTGCAATGACTCTCAAATGCTTGAAAATTCAGCCCTCACCCTCGCCCTCACCCCACCGAAATGAAAGCCTTCTCCCTGGGAAGAAGGGTTGGAGTGAGGGCGAACGAGTTGCACATCGCGTTTGGTATCTTTCTTCGCTCCAGCAAAACTTCTTGAAACAGCCCCACAGGAAGAGTGACCAGTGGTATCGTGAAGTTATATAACAACTTCTTTCAGAATTTCTGTTCCATCATTCAAATGAATTCACTGCTTCACCCAAACTTTGAACCAGGAAGCCTTTCCGGTATCTCTCATAAAATTCGTAAAATTAGCGTAAAAGGTTTCGTTAGCCTCGTTGAACTATCTCGATCGCCGCTTATCTAAAGCACAGATACCCCACTTGGCCTATCAATAATGGAAAATCGAATTCTCTACGTTCGCCTCCCTTGCAATCCGATCTTTCCGATCGGTGTGATTTATCTCGCAGATCACATTCACAAGCTATTTCCTCAAGTCGAGCAAAAGATTTTTGACCTGGGGACGGTTCCACCTCTGGATTTTGCGACAGCGCTAGATGCCTGCATTGATGAGTTTCGGCCGAGTCTGCTGGTTTATTCGTGGCGAGATATTCAAATCTATGCGCCTGTCGGAGGTCGAGGTGGCAACCCTCTCCAACATACGTTTGAGTTTTTCTACTCGCTCAACCCGTTTGTGAAGCTGAAGGGTGCGATCGGTCTGCTCAAAATTGCCACTGGTTACTATGGAGAACTTTGGCGCAATCTGGGCTTGATCAAGCGAGGCGTAAAACGGGCGAAACGCCACAACCCCAGTGCTCGCGTGGTTGTGGGTGGGGGCGCGGTCAGTGTGTTCTACGAGCAGATTGGAAAGAGCTTGCCCAAGGGTTCGATTATCTCTGTGGGAGAAGGTGAGACGCTGCTAGAAAAGTTGGTGCAGGGACGAGATTTTCAGGATGAGCGATGCTACGTGGTAGGTGAAACCACACCGCGCGATCGCATGATTCATGAAGCGCCCGCAGCGATCGAAAAAACCGCCTGCAACTACGACTACATCCAGACCATTTGGAGGGACTTCGAGTACTACTTTGACTCGCAGGATTTTTATGTAGGCGTTCAGACCAAGCGAGGCTGCCCTCACAACTGTTGCTACTGCATCTACACCGTGATCGAAGGCAAACAGGTGCGGATCAACCCTGCCGAAGAAGTAGTTGCAGAAATGCAGCAGCTTTACGATCGGGGCATTCGCAACTTCTGGTTTACCGACGCGCAACTCATTCCGGCCCGCAAATATATGGACGATGTAATCGAGCTACTCCAAAAAGTTCTCGATGCAGGCATGAAAGACATCCACTGGGCCGCTTACATTCGGGCCGACAATCTAACTCCCGAACTGTGCGATCTGATGGTCAAAACTGGGATGAATTATTTTGAGATTGGCATCACCAGTGGTTCTCAAGAACTAGTTCGCAAGATGAGAATGGGCTACAACCTGAGAACCGTTTTAGAAAACTGTCGTGATTTGAAGTCCGCCGGGTTCAATGATCTGGTTTCAGTCAACTACTCATTTAACGTGATTGACGAGCGACCCGATACAATTCGACAAACGATCGCCTATCATCGAGCGCTAGAAACCATCTTTGGAGCAGATAAAGTAGAACCTGCCATCTTCTTTATCGGGCTTCAGCCCCACACCCACCTTGAAGAATTTGCCTTCAAAAATCAAATCCTCAAGCCAGGGTATGATCCAATGAACATCACCCCCTGGACAGTTCGCAAACTGCTGTGGAACCCAGAACCCCTGGGATCTTTCTTTGGTCAGGTCTGCCTCCAGGCATGGCGACAAAACCCCAATGACTTTGGGCGAGAAGTGATGAATATTCTAGAGGCAAGACTCGGACGTGCAGACTTAGAGGAAGCTCTGACGGCCCCGATCGAACCCAAGCAACAGTCCCTAGCAAGCGTCGGCGCAAGGAAGTGAGGAGTTCATGCTGGAAGGTTCAATTCTACAAAGGTTGGGATTTGCCCACCAGCCCGGACAGCCAGGGAAACGCCCCCTGAACTTCGGGGTTTACTACAAAAATACACTGGTTTCTCTGTGTCACGCCCTAGAGGACTGCATTCTCACCTGTAGCAGTGCTCCGTTGGTGATTACAGCTTTTCAACGGGGCAAGTGGTATCTCGAAGAAGCCGATCGCTACGCCGAGCTTGCGGATCATGCTCGCCAGGTGGTAATTTTGGCTGCCCAAGATACGGGGTTTGCCGACCATCCTACCAGCCAACGCTCGAATGTCTCTCTAGTCGCATTGGAGCCAACTGATCCAGTGGCTCAAGAGTGGCACTTGATGATTTTGGCTCCTACCTATACGGCGATGGTGTTGTGCCAGGAATTGTCTGTAGAGGACTATGGCCCGAGCGGCGTTCCGACGGAAGATTTAGAACGGAAGTTCTATGGGTTTTGGACGTTTGAATCTAATTTAGTCACAGAAACCGTGGAGTTGGCGATCGAGCACGTTGGTGGCTACGATCCGGCCCTTCAGCAGCAGTTGAGCACCAGGGTGCAAGATATCAAAAGAGAGGCCCAGACCACCGATCGTGACGACATCTACACAGCAGTTTCGCTGGTCATGAACTATCTAAAGACTGGGCAGCAAGACTTGAGTTCCTATGCCGTCCCTGGTCATCACGAAGCATTAGACAATAACCTCGTCTCCAACGAGCTACAGGCCTTTTTGCGCTTAGCCCAACTGATTGACCAAGCCGACCTCAGCAACCCAACGGCGGCCGCAGAAGTGACCACCCTGAGCGAAGCAATGGCTCAACTGCTCGACCTTCCTGCCTGGCAGTTAAATCGCCTCCGGCTGGCGGGTCTGCTGCACCGCCTGGCATTTTTGCAACGATCGGACAGCGTATTAAGTGCCGGAAGCTTTGCCCGCTACTCTGATGATGAGCCAGATGCACCTCCTTGCTGCCCGATCGTGCCCGGCTCACAAATTCTCAGAACCATGCAGCGCCTCAAGGCGATCGCCACCATCATCACCCATCAAACCGAACGCTGGGACGGGCAAGGACAGCCTGCGGGATTGGCAGGAGACGAAATTCCTCTAGAATCTAGAATCCTTGGACTCTTGGCAGAATTTCAACGCCGACTCGCTGACCTGCGAACCAGCGCCGATCGTCCTGCTCCAGAAGCCTGTTTTGCCCAAGCCCTATCAGACTGCCAAACCGAACAGGGCGAACGCTGGGACCCAAAATTGGTTCAGGCGCTGACCCTATTAGTGAGTGGAATGCAACAGGGGTTAAGTCTACCAATCAGTCTGCCAAAATCGCGGCGGGCATGTGGCTGCTCGATTCTCACTCTGACGAAGAGTTACTCAAGCTGGCAGAATTTGATCAAATGGGCATTGAAACACGACAGGTTTAACAGCATGGATCTTCAAGCAGTGCGATCGGGTAAACTCAAACCTCTACCAGGGGCAGATCTTCAAGATGAAGACCTCTCTCATGCAAATCTCAACGGCGCTAATCTAGCAGGAGCTAGACTGACAGGAGCAGACTTGACGGGCACTAACCTCTCAGGCGCTTCTTTGGAGGGCGCAAACCTGATTGGCTGTCAGCTAGTGGGTGCTGATCTGCGATCGAACCTTATGGGCGCAAACCTGATGCAAGCCGACCTCACAGAGGCAGATCTGCGCGGTAGCAACCTGCGCGGCGCAAACCTGATGCGGGCCCGGCTGACTCGTGCCACCCTAACAGGTGCTTTCTTGAGCGGCGCAAACCTCATGGGGGTGAGCTTTCAAGGGGTCGATCTACGCGGGGCGGATCTGCGCGGCGCAAACCTCAGTGGCGCAAACCTGCAAGGGGCAAATCTGAACCAAGCCGATTTGCAGGGGGCACTGCTGGCAGAGGCAAACCTAGAAGAAGCGGATCTGCAAGGCGCAAATTTAGCAGGCGCAAATTTAGCAGGCGCAAATCTCCTTTGTGCAGAGTTGCAGAATGCCAATTTAGAAGGAGTCAATTTGGCAGGCACTTGTCTGGTAGGTACACAGTTGGATGGAACGATCGCCGCCCCTAAATCTGCTTCTTAAGGTCTGTTTGCCGAATTGCAGCGCGTTTCATTCCTAGGGCGATCGTGCCCACTGCCAGTAGGCCTGCCACTCCTGCCAGTGGGTTGCCCTCTAATCCCGTTACCCATTGGGGCACTTGGTCAGCATATCGAATCAACTGCCCCACGTTGACGATGTAGTAGCCCCAGACTAGCCCACCGTGTAGCCCGATCGATAGGCCCAGCCTGCCCTGGGTCGCTTCTTTTGCCCAGATTAGAGCCACCCCTAAGATTACCAATGCAGGTAGTTGGGCGATCGAGCGAGGTGCGTGCAGGGCGGCAAAGACGATCGCGTTAATCCAGCGTGCTTTGCCAGATGAGTAATCTCGTTGCAACTCATCCAGCAGCCACCCGCGAAACAGCAATTCCTCAGCAAAGCCAAATCCCAGCCCCGTTAGCGATCCTTCTAAAATCATTCGAGCTAGAAGCGGCGAAAATTGCCACTCAACCCATCCCAAAACCCCTTGCACCCAGAACATTAGCATCAAGCTAGACAGCCCCAAGCCTAGCCCCCACAGTAGATTTAGACCATTTCTGCGAGTGTTAACCAATCCGTAGCTTCTGAAGGGGGTTGGTTGCTGATAGAGGCTCGTTGCCCACCATCGAACTAGCAGAATAAATTCACCATAGAGAGCCACCAGAGTGACGATCGAAGTCGTATTTGTGTCTTGGATAAGCCACTCCGCTAGCCCCACCACAGGCAACCATAAGCCAAGGAGCACCAACAAAAATATCCCAATCCGAAGTGGAGCGGGATATTTAGGGATACGATCAAGACGATTCTTCAAGTGTTTCAGATTGGCTTATTCGTCAGGCTCGATCGTACTGCTCAGATTGTTGGCTTTTAGCGTTTCGCAGTAAAATTCTGCATGTTCTTGAGCGCAGGTAATAACCAAAGCCAGCCCATTGGTGTGCGCCTCCATCATAATGTTTACAGCCTGAGGTTGGGTCAGGCTGGGTACGGTCTTCATCAAAACCTGCACGACATGCTCCATCGGATTGAAATCGTCATTGTGAAGCAACACCCGATAGCGAGGCGCAAGTTTGCGGGACGTTGAACGCTTTTCTATCGTTTCAACTGACACTGCTCTATCCTCTCCGTAAGCTATCAACAACAGACTGCCAGTCCGGCTCTCGCATCTCAAAACTCCACCGTTAATTTAGTAGTATCGGTTGAGAGTACCTTTCTGTACAGCCACTCCCTCTAGCTTAACGCTTCTTCATAGGAGTTCACCACTTTTCTGTCCCAAGTAAGTAGGAAGGCAGAATGATTGATAAGACGCATTTCGGCTGCGCTCAAGGCTCAATATCTCCCCTAGAGGAAGGTTGAGCGCAGTCGAAACTCGGCATCTCGTTTGTCTTAATTTCACCCCATTACATTAGTATTAGTGGTCTGTCCAGAATTTTTGAAGGGGTCGAAAATTCCTTAAAAACAACCGCTTCCCCCTTCCCGATTCGTCAATTTAAAGTCTGACAGACTATTAGGTCACAGACTATTAGGTCACAGACTATTAGGTCGCAGTATTCTGACGGTGGCGCTCAGTGGCGCAGAACCTTAGAATCGTCAAATTGCCGTTATGCTTCACAAATTATGGGCTTTGTTCCGCAGTACCAAAACTCACAAAACCAAAATTCACAAAACCAAAATTCACAAAGTTTAGAAGATAGGGAGGCTCATTTTCAGCCCTTCCAAATCGTTTGTCTAGAGCACACAACGCTGTGTCTGTATGCAGAAGTGGTGCAAATCGTTGAAACTCGTGATCTCTGTTGGGCCCGGCCCCTAGCATTAGTCAATGATTTCAGTAGGGAAGATCCTTCTCTACTTCCTGAAGAAAGTACCCGCTTGCCCGCCCTGTATGACTTGAGGCAAGGATCTGACCTGCTGTTGCCCAAAGTGCTGTTTCGGCAGGCGATCGATACTGAGGTAATGCCCCTACTTTCTCAACTTTTTTGCAACGTAGAGAAAGCTGAGGACACGATCGCTACTCATCAATTACTCAATCAGTTTATCCGTCAAGTCTGGCAAGCGCACCCGGATGTTTTTAGCAGAAAATAAACCTGACCCCAATCTGACGATCGGTTGCCTTTTGGCAGCTCAGTCTCGCCATCGTTAGAGACTAGACACTAAACGAATTCGCCCCTCATCCATCTCAGACATCAGCAATTCGAGCGCTTCGTAATCCACATCAGAAATGTGACCTAATCGGGTTAGCTCGTAATTGATTTCGTTTTCCATGTCGGGAGTTAAGCATTTAATATAAAGTGCTTTCTCCACCAGCCGACGAATAATCTCACTACTTTTCATGGCGACCCGCAATGATTTCGTACTCCAGAATTCTCGGTTGATTACGCTATTGACTAGGTGATCCATATACTCATAGACAAGTGACCTAAATCACCCAACTCTTTCGGTAAAGGCTCAAATTGACCTCATAGCTGTTTCCCAGGGGACTTCAATTAGGCGATTTCTAAACAAGAGATGACCTTCCAGCTTTTGCCCTTCAACTTCGCCCAGGGCAAAAGCTGGCTAAGCAAAGTCGAAGACACCGGATCACTGGTTTGCTAGAAATCTCCTTAAACGTCAGAACCCTAAGTCCCAGGTTGATGCTCACCCATTCATCAATCACCTATCTATGTAATGGGTCGTTGTGTCTTATGAAATTTACTGGGCATCTACACTGAGAAGAATTCTCCCCATTCCATAAATTTTGTGACCTACAATACGTAATTTTCTGAATGCTTTCTGAAAATCTTAAACAAGTACAGTTTTCATATAAAGATTGTGCAAAACGATCGTCGCTCGCGGTGCGTTCTTGAGGATGTGCGGTTATCGTCAGAGGCGTTGGTAAACAAAGTTCTCAGATTCCGATAGCAAAAGGTTAGATTATGCAGAGTGTGCTTGTCCGTCCTCAAACCGCCATCATTCGCCCACAAGAATACTTGAACGCTGCCAATGCGTCTGAATTTCAAAATCAGCTAACCTGCGCCATGGCATCTGAGCAGAACGCAGCACTTCTCATCGACATGAGCACAGTAGAATCCCTAGACAGTGCTGGTCTGATGGCTCTAGTCGCAACTCTGCGCCTAGCTCAAAAATTGAATAAGCGGTTTGCACTCTGCGCGGTGTCTGCTCCGATTCGCATCGTATTTGAGTTGACTCAGCTAGATCGCGTTTTTGAAATCTTTGATAGTGCGGCGGCTTTCGAGTTGACGATCGCTTAGATTGCTCAGTTCGTCCCCTCTCTCAGGTTGAAGAGCCGTTGATACAAAGGCGCTGCCCTTCCTTTCCCCTTGGCTGACCTGTGCCCCGCTAGACTTCCTTGCAAACTTCAGGATAGTGGTAGGCTGAAGATCGAACTTTGAAGCAAGGGATTTCAGCCGTGGCAGTCGCCGTTGAAGCATTACTTACCCCTGAAATTTTGCGCCCAGCCCGTTACCTTGGTAATGAGTTGGGCGCTGTTCGTAAGCCGTGGGAAACAGCGATCGTTCGTTGGGTGCTTACCTATCCCGAAGTCTACGAAGTCGGCGCTTCTAACCTGGGACACATCATTCTCTACAGCATTCTCAATGCCCAGCCTCGGCAACTGTGCGATCGTGCCTACCTGCCTGCGCCTGACCTGGCGACCAAACTCAGAAACACTCAAACTCCTCTGTTTGCGGTAGAGTCACGGCGATCGCTGGCTGAGTTTGACATTCTCGGCTTTAGTCTCAGCTACGAATTGGGAGCCACCAATATTCTAGAAATGCTGGACTTAGCAGAGATTCCTCTGACTTGGCGCGATCGAGCAACAGGCTCTTACCCTCTAATCTTCGCAGGTGGGCAAACTGCAACCTCAAACCCCGAACCCTACGCTGACTTTTTTGACTTTGTGGCCCTAGGGGACGGAGAAGAATTGTTGCCTGAAATTGGCTTAGTTTTAGAAGAAGGAAAACTCGCTAGGCTCAATAAAGAAGAACTGCTGCTGGATTTGGCACAGGTTCCGGGTGTCTATGTGCCTCGGTTCTATGACATGGCAGAAGATGGATCGGTGCAGCCCAACCGTCCCGATGTGCCAACTCGGATTTGCGACGAGTCGCGACTCCGATTCCTGCCTATTCGATCGGGCTAGTCCCTTATGTCGAAACCGTCCACGATCGTCTGACCATCGAAATTCGACGTGGTTGCACACGGGGCTGCCGATTCTGCCAACCTGGGATGCTGACCCGCCCGGCGAGAGATGTAGAACCAGAGCAGGTGATCGAATCGATCGAGCAAGGAATGCGAGCCACAGGCTACAACGAATTTTCGCTGCTGTCGTTGAGTTGCTCAGATTACTTGGCACTGCCTGCCGTGGGCATGGAGATTAAAAATCGACTCAAAAATGAGAATATAACCCTGTCGCTGCCAAGCCAGAGGGTCGATCGCTTTGACGAAAACATTGCCCACATTCTGGGTGGCACACGTCAGGGCAGCCTCACCTTCGCACCCGAAGCTGGCACTCAACGGATGCGCGACATCATCAACAAAGGTTTGTCTAACGAAGAATTGTTACGAGGGGTTAAAACTGCCTTCGACCAAGGTTGGGACAAAATCAAGCTCTACTTCATGATTGGTCTGCCTGGCGAGACCGACGCAGATGTGCTGGGCATTGCTGAAACGATCGAATGGCTGAGGCGAGAATGCAACACAAGAGGCAGAAGGCGACTGGATTTTAATATCACCATCTCAAATTTTACGCCCAAGCCCCACACTCCTTTTCAATGGCACTCTGTTTCTACAGCAGAATTTAAGCGCAAACAAAGTCTTTTGAGGTATGCCCTGCGCTACATACGGGGGTTGAAGGTTAACTTCACCGATGTCCGTATTTCTGCAATGGAAGACTTTGTAGGACGGGGCGATCGTCGCCTTTCATCCGTTGTTCGTCGCGCCTGGGAGCTTGGCGCTGGCATGGATGCCTGGTGGGAAAGCTTGGATCAAGCCCATAGCGCCTGGACGCAGGCGATCGCAGAATCTGACCTCACCTGGAAATATCGCCAGGTTGAAAACGGTGAATGGAACCTCTTTGCCCAAGAGACCCCCACGGATGAACTAAAGAATGAGATCGCCCCTTCCCTAGATGCCCCCCTTCCCTGGGATTACCTAGACACTGGCATCGACAAACAGTGGCTCAAGGCCGATCTGCAACGGGCATTAGAATCCGCAACCGTCCCCGATTGTTCCTTTGAGGGCTGCTCTCACTGTGGCGTGTGTGGCGTAGATTTTGGGCATAACGTGGTCGTTCCGCCTTTGCCCATTCCAAATTTTGCGGGGCAGTTTGTCCCCGATCAGCGTCGATCGCAGCGGCTTCGGGTCTGGATCGGCAAAACAGGTGAGATGGCGTTGGTCAGCCATTTAGATTGGATGCGGCTGTTCGATCGCGCTATCCGTCGCGCCTCCATTGCGATCGCTTTCACAGGGGGGTTTCATCCCAATCCGCGTATCATCCCTGCTAATGCTTTGCCCCTGGGAACTACCAGTTCTGGTGAAATTGTTGATTTTGAACTGACAGAACCGTTAGAACCTGAGGTTTTCAAAGCACAACTTGCGGCTCAGTTGCCCGCAGAGATGCCGATTTACCGCGTTGAAGAGGTCAGCATCAAAGCGCCTGCATCGGCTCAAATTTTAGACAAAGCAGAATATTTGCTGACAGTGGATGTACTCGATCGTCCCCAAACCTCTGCAACCGACTGGCAAACCTGGATCGAAGCCATCAAAACCACGCCTGAAATTTGGTTTGAGCAAACGACGAAATCAGGCCAGGTGCAAAGGATTAATCTGCGCGATCGATTGTTTGAATTGGACTTGGTGAAGTGCGATCGCCCTTCAGGTTCTATTCTGCGATACATCGGCCACTACCGTAATGACGGCACTCTGCTGCGTCCCGATCATGTCATCCATCTCCTAGAACAGTCCTCTCACTGTGAAATGCAGCTTCTGCAAATTCATCGCAATCGACTTCTGTTATCTGAAGCTGAAAAAATTAGCCTGGCAGAGATCAGTAAGTTTGCGGAGAAGCTGAAGTTTGATGGCATTAAACTTCAGCTAAATCTTGGTGATTTCTCCAAATTTGCGCTTAGACTCAAATCCACACGCTATAATGCTTTCCATTAGAGGCAGTTGTGGACTACAGTTCCTCATGGTTGCCATCGGGCGAACTGCATTAGATGCCAGACGCGACTGACTCTTGCTAGACTTTCCGTTTATTGTCTATAAGATGCAATGATTTATCCTTCGAGGGTAGAGTGCATTGCCTTATCGATCTCAGATTGTGTATTGACTTGCCCGTCGTTGAGGTTTCCAACTTGAGGATAGTTGGGTTTGGCTGACCTCAATTGCTGGAACCCACGGTTTTACATGGTTTTAAGGGTTTGACTTGCAGACTTAACTTTAGATAAAAAGCAAGGGGCGCAAGAACTTCGATGCCCTCCTCGCCGCCAATTTTGAGGAAATTGAATGACAAAGCAGATTGTAATTGCTGAACAGCACCGGATCGCGGCTGTTTTTTCAGAAGATCAGATTCAGGAAATCATCGTTGCAACGGGTAGCCATCAGGTTAGTGACATCTATCTCGGCATTGTTGAAAACGTTTTACCTGGCATTGATGCCGCTTTCGTGAATATTGGAGATTCAGAGCGAAACGGCTTTATTCATGTCACTGATTTGGGCCCCCTACGACTGAAACGATCGGCAGGTTCCATCACTGAACTGCTCGCCCCTCAGCAAAAAGTGCTGGTGCAGGTGATGAAGGAACCCACTGGCAACAAAGGACCGCGCCTCACGGGTAACGTTTCGCTGCCCGGTCGCTATTTGGTTCTAATGCCCTCTGGTCGTGGGGTAAACCTGTCACGACGGATTCGCAATGACAATGAGCGCAACCGTCTGAGAGCTTTGGCGATTTTGATCAAACCTGCGGGCATGGGCATCGTCATTCGCACCGAAGCGGAAGGAATGCCAGAGGAAGCGATCATTGAAGACTTAGAAACGCTGCAAAAGCAATGGGAATCGATTCTGCAAGAAGCCACTTCAACTCGTGCCCCTGCCTTGCTCAATCGAGACGACGACTTCATTCAGCGCGTTTTGCGAGATGTTTACAGCGCTGACGTAAACCGGATTGTGGTTGATTCTCACACTGGGCTGAAGCGGGTCAAACAGCAATTGTTTAGCTGGGGCGGCGGCAAAGTTCCTCAAGGGGTGTTGGTTGATCATCACCGCGATCGTATTCCCATTCTCGACTACTTCCGGGTCAATGCGGCAATTCGAGAAGCACTCAAGCCCAGGGTAGATCTACCCTCTGGCGGCTATATTATCATTGAGCGCACTGAAGCTCTGACCGTCATTGACGTAAACTCTGGTTCGTTTACGCGATCGGCAACTGCCCGCGAAACCGTTTTGTGGACAAATTGCGAAGCTGCAACAGAAATTGCGCGGCAACTACGCCTGAGAAATATTGCTGGAGTCATTATCGTAGACTTCATTGATATGGATTCTCACCGCGACAAGCTACAGGTGTTAGAACACTTCAATAAAGCGTTGCGCGTCGATAAAGCCAAACCCCAAATTTCTCAACTCTCTGAGCTAGGGCTGGTCGAACTGACCCGCAAACGCCAGGGCAAAAATATTTACGAACTGTTTGGCAAGACTTGCCCGACCTGTAGCGGTTTGGGGCATTTGGCCCATCTGCCTGGAGAGTCCGACGAAGAAGGCGAAAGCCTAGAACGGTCTGCGGTCGCCCTGAGAGACCACCGAGAAAACCGCCGACCCGAACCGCGTCGAGAAATTCCTGCTGCCACAGAATCTTTTTGGGAGGGTGACGATCTCGATTCTGACAATGGCGATCAAGATCTAGAGTTGATGAACCATCCGAGCTATCAGGAGCGGGGGCGGAGTACCAACCGTCGTCGCCGTCGCCGTGTGGGTGAAGAACCAACGCGAGAAGGCACACCAAGGGAAGGACTGCCCCTCCCCAGAGAAAGCGCGCCGACGAGGGAAATTATTCGATCGAAGGCCACTCCCTGGGAAGAACCTGCCCGCTACACACCCACTCCCACACCTGCCTTGGTGAGTCGATCGGAAGTAGTGGTTGCACCTGACCCCTCAACCCCCGTTGAAGAGACTTCGGCTTCTAGAGAGGTTCGAGTTTTAGATGATAAGCGGGGTCGATCGGCTCGACGAGGAGCCGTCAAACCTGCGGCCGAGCCGCCGGAGTCTGTGTATGTAGAAATGACTCCCGAAGAGCAAGAAGTCTACGCTTGGATGGGAATTTCTCCTCTGGTGCTATCGACGCGCGAATTGAAAAATCCTAAGTCAGCCAACGTCATTGTCATGCTACCGGGGCAGACTCCTCCCGAACCCCCGATCGTTGAGCCAGTTGCATTTGAAGAGGTGCTTGTAGATGAAGAAGCGTTTCAGTCTGAGATTGCTCCTCCAGCCGAAGAAGTACCGATTCCTCAGCCTCGCTTGCAGCCCGTCTTGCGTAATACGTTGCCATCCCTAGATCCGTCACCCTCGACAGTGGTGGTTGAGGAGCAGATTCAGCCTGAGCCGGAAGAAGAAGTGTCTGTCAATCGGCGACGACGACGACGATCGTCCGCAACCAGCGATGACTCTACTACAACCAAATAAGTTGACCTTTGGATGAGTTGACCTTTGGAGGTTAGGCTAGGAGGCTGTCAAGCTTGATTTTGGAGGTTTAACCCTTACTTACTTCTCCTGCGATCAATTTTCCACCCCTCTAAAGAATGAGAATTAAATAAACTGTAAGGCTTTGGATTCGCTCACCCCCCGCCCCTCCTCCCAAGTTGGGAGACGGGAGCAAGCAAGAGTCCGGTTCCCCTTCTCCCAAGTTGGGAGAAGGGGTTAGGGGAGTGAGGGGCAGAAGGAGACGTTATAAG
>JAAUOZ010000282.1 GCA_012034655.1 Leptolyngbyaceae cyanobacterium CSU_1_3
AACCATCTTACGTACAGTAATTCAAATCCCACACCCCACACCCCACACCCCACACCCCACACCCGCCCGATCGCGCCTCCACCGTTTTCGATGCTCTCTGGGATGCCTGCCGCGCTCAAGCCCGTCCTCGTCTGGATGATCTGGCTCAAGGGATCACCGCTTTTTCTAGTTGGGATGATCTTGTGTTGCCAGAGCGAGAATTCCAGGTTTTACGCAGTATTGCTGCCCATGTTCGCCAACGCAATCAGGTTTATCAACGCTGGGGATTTGCCGCCAAAGGACAGCGAGGACTGGGAATCGCAGCGCTATTTGCAGGAGTCAGCGGAACGGGCAAAACCATGTCTGCTGAGGTATTAGCACAGGAACTCCGGCTCGATTTGTACCGAATTGACCTCAGTTCTGTGGTGAGTAAATACATTGGGGAAACGGAGAAGAATTTGCGGCGAGTGTTTGATGCAGCAGAAGCCGGAGCCACCATTCTATTGTTTGACGAGGCGGATGCTCTGTTTGGTAAACGTAGTGAGGTGAAAGATTCGCACGATCGCTATGCCAACATGGAGGTCAGCTATCTGCTTCAGCGCATGGAGTCCTATCGCGGACTAGCCATTCTGACCACAAACATGAAGGACGCGATCGATCCCGCGTTTCTGCGACGCATCCGCTTTATTGTCAAGTTCCCCTTCCCAGACCTGGAGCAACGAGCCGAGATTTGGCGACGCATTTTTCCAGCCGATACCCCGACGATCGGGCTAGATGTCAACAAACTCGCAAAACTAAATGTAGCAGGCGGAAACATTCGCAATATTGCTCTGAATGCCGCATTTTTGGCAGCCGATGCGCGGGAATCTGTGGGCATGAAGCATCTGCTAGAAGCCTCCCGCAGTGAGTACGCCAAGCTAGAACGATCGCTGACCGATGCCGAGGTAAAAGGCTGGGTGTGATCTGCGATACGTCACGATTTTCTAACACGATCGAGCAATCCGAGAGATTTATGACAAACTGAGAGAAATTGCACGCAGTATCAGGGAGCCGAACGATGCAAACTCGTCAGTGGCAGCTTCAGAAAAAGCCTTCCTCCGCTACGCCACCGCAGACAGAGAGTATGTTCCCGGAGCGTCCTCGACGGAGTGCGATTCAAAACCCGTCTGTGCAGCGCCAAGCGGAGTTGTCTCCAGAGTGGCAGGCACGACGAGAACACGCTCTTCGCAACAGTCCTGATTTGAGTAAGCTGTCGATCGGGGCACCAGAGCGATCGCAGCCCATCCAAGCCAAGCTCACCGTAGGCGCACCGAATGATGTCTATGAGCAGGAAGCCGATCGGGTTGCCGACCAGGTGATGAGTATGCCAGAGACAGCCCAACCTGTGCAGCGCGAAGCCACCGCAGAGGAAGACAAGATCCAAACTAAACCGATCGCTGCTTCGATCACACCGCTAGTTCAACGAGAAGCGATGCCCGAAGAAGAGGAAGTGCAGGCGAAAGCGATCGGGACACTTCAGCGTGAGGAGATGCCTGAAGAAGAAGAGGTACAAACCAAAGCGATCAGCTCTATCCAACGGGAAGAAATGCCTGAAGAGGAAGAGGTACAAACTAAACCTGCTTTGCAGCGATCGCCCGATGGTGGCTTAGAGGCAGGGAGTTCGATCGAGAGTCGATTGAATAGCAGTAAGGGTGGGGGAGAGCCTTTGTCGGATGAGGTGCGATCGTTCATGGAACCCCGCTTCGGCGCTGACTTTAGCCAAGTTCGGGTGCATACAGGCAGCGAAGCGGTGCAGATGAACCGAGACTTAAACGCCCAAGCATTCACCCACCAGCAAGACGTTTACTTTGGTGCAGGAAAGGCTCCTGGGAGAGATGCGTTGACTGCTCATGAATTAACTCACATAGTGCAGCAGACAGGAGATCCGCAAAGACGGCAGGGTTCTCATTCCCCGGATGTGCAGTGTAGATGTGGTGCTTGTCAGAATTCGAGCGTCATCCAGCACTCCCCCCAAACAGATCCTCTCCGGGAAGTTTCGAGCGAAGATCTTACCTCGATCTCTCTAAATCGCTCCATTCAATCAAAACTACGTGCAGATACCGCCTACAACTTTGACCAAATTGCCATTCATAGTACAGTATCGCCAGCAATTCAACGCCTCGATCAGTCAGCGCCTTATGCTGGAGCATTGCTTTCTTATCTGAACCCGATAAATCAGCTCAACCGAGCAGTTCTGCCAGGGTTATCACCAAAACAGAAGGCGCTTCTTGATCGCATCTTCGGTAATAGTCTGGCAACCTCGATTATCCGACTGAATCCGAATAGCGTACTTGCAACGGGCAACTGCTATCGAACGACCGGAAACATCATCAATATGCCTGGTAATACAATCAGTGACAAGTCGCTGATCCATGAGGCTGCCCATGTATGGCAGAGTCAAAATACATGGTTCGGCGTTGGGTATGCAGTCAGCGCGCTGAAGGCTCAAGCAATTGCTCAACTACTTGGCGGAGACTGGCAACGAGCATACAACTACACAAGCGTGGAAAAATATCAAATCCCGTGGCGTTATTGGAACGCTGAGCAACAGGCGCAGTGGATTGAGGATAAAGAAAGTCTACCAAGCGGCTGGATGCTTCAGTCCGCGCTGCCTGATTTTGGTATTGAATCAGCGGGAATCGAATGACCGATGCGGAATCAATATTTGTACGTGCGATCACTCACCCGCAGTGCGATCGCCCCTCTTGTAGGGTGCGTTAGCGCAGCGTAATGCACCGCCCGATCGCTCAATCATCGTCAACAGTGCACTACGGGTAAGAGGGGCAAACGTGGATAGGTTGGTGGTGCGACCCTTGTGGTATCTGCGAAGCAGCGCGCTTTTGAGGAGAACGATCGGGCGATGTGGGTGTAGATGAGAAGTGCGATCGCTGATTCTATGGAATCTATGAACGCGATCGCTACCAAGTAATCACATTCAAGGCGGTAATCTTTACAAATGCTTGATCAGCCGTTACTAAGTTTGCCGAATTTTGGATTGTCATTGCCGCAATCACTGCATCTGGTAGCTTCAGTCGATATTGCTGACGAATTTTGATGATCTTCTCAATCAATGCCCCATCACTCGCTATCAAACCGACCACTTCCACGCGCTGAAGAAACTGTTGAAAAAGCTCACGATCTGCTTCACTCAGACCAGAAAACACCAGAAATTCAATCTGACTAATCACCGAAATCCCGATCCAACTAGCATTCTGGAGCAATTGAACAAGTTGAACATCTCCTTGTAACAGCGCAACGATCGCATTCGTATCCAGCACATAGCGATTACCACTCATCGCGCAATCCCCTTTGCACTGCAACTGCATCGCCTTTCCAAGTTAACCGTCCTGCTAAATCAGAAAAGTCATAGTTCGGGTTCTGTGCTTTGGATGCTACAACTGGATGGAGAACCAGAACGATATTGACCTGCCCTGGAGTAAGCTGTGTCGGAACATCAAGCAGCAAATGACCGGATGCATTGACGGTCGTTGTAAGTTGAAAGACTTCCATTTTAGTTTTAATGATTGAGCAACAATTTTATTTTAGCGCCGCCCTTCTCGTAATGCGACCCTTGCGGTATCTGCAATGCAGATCGCCCGTGGGTTAGGTTTCATACTTCAATCCAATGTCGCATCGGCTTCGCTGTTGCCTTTCTTGAATGCCGCAGTCACCAATCCGAAAAGCGCTGTGAAGTGCGACCCTTGCGGTATCTGCGAAGCAGCGTGCTTTTAAGGAGAACGATCGGGCGATGTCGGTGTAGCTGAGAAGTGCGATCGCAATCTCGATCTGGGTGAAAAGACAAGCGATCAATTACTTCACTCCTTCAATCAATGCAATATCTTTCTTGAGTAAATCATTAATCATGTCAGTCAAATCAACCCCTTTCGTTTCTGCTTGCTTAGAAAAATATTCCAACACCTCTTCATCTAAATAGATTGGAATATTAAACTTTGCAGTTGGGTGATAAAACTTACCGCGCTCCGCCTTCGAGAAATCATATTCTGGCTTCATCATTCTCCCTCATATTGACGAATTTCACTCTTAGTCGCTTTTCGTGCCGAAATAATTCGGATATCAGCGCGGTCGCCCTGTTGCTCAAAGGTGTGAACCACCAATAAATATTGACCATCCGCTAGCTGTCCTAAAGTTGTCCAACGCTCCTCATCTAAACTGTGTTCCTCATCAAAAAGAGTTAATGCCATCGGATCTCTCAAGACTTGACTGGCTTGCTGAAAGCTCACACCATGCTTAGACTGATTACTCCATGCCTTATTGAGATCCCATTCAAAATTATATTCCACCTAGACATAGCCCCAGTTCAAGCACTCATAGATTGTAATCTGCTCGTCAGTATACTGCACCTGATCATTTTCAATAGTGCGACTTCTGCAATAACAGCGATCTTGTCGAGCCTGTAGGTTGGGTTGAAGCATGAACCCTACGTTTCAGTTTGCCCAACGTCTGCATCGGTTTCGCTGTTGGCTTTCTTGACTGACGCAGGCTATCCCGATTCAACGAAGCGATCGCTGATTCTGGAGAGTGTAGCTGCCTTTGAGGAGAACGACCGGGCGATGTGGGTGTAGCCGAGAAGTGCGATCGTTGATTCTATGGAATCTATGAACGCGATCGCATTTGTCAATATTCTCCCTGCTACGCAGCCAACGCCTGACCTATTCACCGAGTAGCTCAAAGAAAGTTTCCTTGTCAATCCCAATATCTTGAATCATGCCCATTAGAGTCCCTTGTTTCAGGTCTTTTCCCGCATGAATAGGAACAACAACTCTTTGTCCATTGCTATCTTTGTAAATCGCATGACTTCCCTTTTGACGATCAAGGTAGAAACCTAACTTTTCGATGACTTTAATGAAGTCTTTAGCCTTGACACTTGGAAAATTGCTCATGCCAAAATACTTAAGGGTTTCACAACCAAATCCTCTTTAGGAATCGACTGATGATCAGCCTTTAAGCTTTCAATATATAATTCCATCGCTTCTGTAATATTCTCGATAGCCTCTTCAAAAGAATCTCCTTGAGAATGGCAACCTTTTAGAATAGGACAAAAGGCGTGATACCCTCCATCTGATTCTTTTTCCAGAAGAACTGTATAACTGTAGATTTGTTTATTATTGTCGTCCATATGTTCTCAACTTATTTGTAATTTACCTAACTTCGCCTCAGCGTTATCTCATCATAAGGCTTTTAGCGCGATCGTTGATCTTGTAAGGTGCGTTAGTGCAGCGTAATGCACCGCCCGATCGCTCAATGATCGTCAACAGTGCACTACGGGTAAGAGGGGCAAACGTGGATAGGTGGGTGGTGCGACCCTTGCGGTATCGGCGAAGCAGCGCGCTTTTGAGGAGAACGATCGAGCGATGTGGGTGTAGCTGGGAAGTGCGATCGCTGATTCTATGGAATCTATGAACGCGATCGCTACTTCCGCAAAATCGGGTCTGTTGCAGTGCGATCGCCATCTTGTAGGGTGCGTTCCTCTCCAAGCGCACAATGACCCACTCAACCCCTTCTTGGGAACGCACCAGTCCAAAACTTGTTTATCGGTGCGTTACGCTAACACATCCTGGTCTGGGCTACTGGTCTAGACACAGTGCGATCGCCCATAATGGATTCAAAACCCATAAAGCAAACTAACATGGACTGGAAAACTTATATTCATTCAGACCCTAAAATTCTGCTTGGAAAGCCTGTTGTTAAAGGAACACGTCTATCCGTAGAATTCATTCTGGGATTGTTTTCCGAAGGTTGGACGCAACAGCAAATCCTGGAAAGCTACCCAACGTTAAGCGCGATCGCCATTCAAGCCGTTTTTGCCTTTGCCGCCGAGTGTCTCAAAGAAGATGTGTTCTACACACCATTGCTGTCTGCTGAGGCAGGATGATGCGGTTTCTGGCAAATGAAAATTTTCCCTTACCAAGTGTGAGGCTCCTACGGCAAGCAGGCTACGATGTTGCTTCGATGACTGAAGACTCGCCGGGAATGGAAGATCCAGAAGTTCTGATCCGTGCAACTGATGAACAACGGGTGATTCTAACCTTCGACCGTGACTATGGTGAACTGATTTATCGTTTGAGATTGCCATCTCCAATAGGTGTCATGTACTTGCGTTTTCGTCCCCATACCCCAGAGGAACCCGCTCAACTATTGCTAAATTTGTTGCAGACTGAAGGACTGCAATTTGAGGGGTGGTTTACTGTGGTAGAGCGCGATCAGATTCGCCAACGCCCTTTACCGTAGTGCGATCGCCGATCTTGTAGTGCGATCGTCGCTCTTGTAGGGTGCGCTAGCGCAGCGTAATACACCGTCCAATCGCTCAATGGTCGTCAACAGTGCACTACGGGTAAGAGGGGCAAACGTGGATAGGTTGGTGGTGCGACCCTTGCGGTATCTGCGAAGCAGCGCGCTCTTGAGGAGTGCATCGGGCGGTCGTGATTGGGTGG
>JAAUOZ010000283.1 GCA_012034655.1 Leptolyngbyaceae cyanobacterium CSU_1_3
AACCCTTGTTGGCTTCGTGGATAGGGACGGGCTTCGACTTCGCTCAACCCTCGCGCCGTTTGTGAGCTGAGCGGAGTCGAAACTTACCTCAGTGGTGTCTTTTGTTGACAGGTTAATAAAGTCCCAATTTTGGGGGTTAGGAGGCTTTCGAGAGCTTTAAAACATGCCCTAGTTTAGTGGCTGAACTAAGAAGCTGGGGTATCTTCCCACGCGGGTCACGCCCTCACGCCATAGAATATGAGAGGCGTGTTCATCATTCGTAACTCATGCAAGTAGCTCCCATCGTTGCGCCGACTCCTGGACAGTATTGGACTTGGCGACAGCAGCCCATCTATTATGTCAAAGCTGGCGAACCTGGTAAACATCGACCCCCCTTACTACTTATCCACGGATTTGGGGCATCGACCGACCACTGGCGAAAAAATGTAGCGGGGTTGAGTCGAGAGTTTGAGGTTTGGGCGATCGATTTGTTAGGGTTTGGGCGATCAGGCAAGCCAGACTGGAAATATAGTGGCGATCTCTGGCGCGACCAACTGCACGAATTTATCACTGAAGTGATCGGTCAGCCTACCGTCCTTGCGGGCAATTCTCTCGGTGGTTATGTGTCCCTCTGTGTGGCATCTCAGCGCCCAGAGTCTTCCGCCGGATTGGTGCTGATCAATAGTGCCGGCCCTTTTACTGACCTGCAAGGAACCACAAAGCCCGATCCGATTCGACAGGTGATGGGCAATGTTGTGACGGCTTTATTTCAACAAGACTGGGCCAGTTTTTTGCTGTTCAAATATATTCAGCAGCGATCGGTCATTCGCAAAACCTTAGAGAAGGTGTATCTCGACCAAAGCGCCATTACCGACCAGCTAGTCGAGGAGATTTACCGCCCATCCTGCGATCCAGGGGCCGAGAGAGTGTTTGCTTCTGTCTTTCGCACCCCCCAAGGCGAAAAAGTAGACATCCTCCTGCATCAACTTACTCGCCCGCTACTCATGCTTTGGGGCGAAGCCGATCCCTGGATCAACGCCAGAGAACGCGGTGCAAAATTTCGTAGCTATCACCCTCACCTGACCGAATATTACCTAAACGCTGGGCACTGCCCCCATGATGAGGTTCCCGATCAGGTGAATGAACTGTTGCGATCGTGGGTTTCTCGGTCTGTCTTGTCGCCGGAATGAAAAGCTGGCGTGCTCGGCATTTTGAATTTGCTCGACTAGCTCAACGGTTGACCCTCCCCGGTCAGCCGTTGGACTCCTAAGCGCACCACTGAGAGCGCCAAAATGATCAAGAACATCACCAGTCCGATCGTGCAGGCATAACTGATTTCCAAATCTCGAAATGCCCGCTCGTAAACGTAATAGACGATCGTCTTTGAGCTATTTAAGGGGCCGCCCTGGGTCATGATGTAGATTTCTTCAAACACCTTAGTGGCAGAAATCGCTGAAATCACGCCGACCAGCAACAAATAGGGCCGCATCAACGGCACGGTGATATCCCAATGTTTGCGGATGCCATCGGAGCCATCGATCGCCGCCGCCTCATACAGATCTTCTGGAATCGACTGCAAGCCCGCCAGATAGATCACCATGTAGTAGCCCAACCCTTTCCACACCGTCACTGCCATAACGCTAAAAATTGACCAATCTGGACTGGTTAACCAAGGAATCCCGGTCAGCCCTAAAAGTTGCAGCGTCTGATTGAGCAAACCATTGTCGGCGTAGAGCCACTTCCAAGCAATGCCAGCTACTACCATTGAGATGATCACAGGCGTGTAGTAGGCTACCCGAAACCAACGGATACCTCGAAGCCTCTGGTTGACCAAAATTGCCAGCCCCAAAGGCACTGTAACCAAAATTGGCACCACACAGACGAGGTAGAGAAGGGTATTGCGTAGCGTTTGCCAGAAAACGATGTCGCCCCCCAGGCGCTGAAAATTTTCCAGGCCAGCCCATTCAGGCGGGCTGATCAGGTCGTAGCGAGTCAGGCTGAAGTAGAACGCTTGCAGCGCTGGGTAAAAAACCGTCAATCCTAAAATTGTGAGCGCAGGCAGCAAAAACAGGTAAGGCGTAATCGCTTGAGAAAAACGCCAGCGTTTAGGCAACTGTTTATGCATAGCTTTGTCTGGAGGTCAAAAGAGTCGCTACTCAAGGTCTTGGGCATCTACCCGCTTAATGACGCGACGGGGAGGCAGCATCTGCGATCGTCGGCGATTGGTAGCTGGGATGTAGTTAGAGTAGTCGTCATGCACCACTTCGATCGTCCGCGAGGGACGCTGCTGACGAGCAAGCAACACAAACACCCCAACCAGGGCAATGCCACCCCCAAAGGCCAAAACCATACCACCTAGGGCCCACATTACCCCCGTAACCATTGGATTAGATGGCTCCAAGGAAGTGGGCTGCCCCTGGTGAGTTTTGGGTGGCAGCGGCACGAGGCTATTTTTGTTTAACGTCTCGATCAGGGCTTGCTGACTCTGTACCTGGGCTTTTAGCTGCTCAGTTTGGACTCGCTGCTGCTCTACGATCGCCTTCAACTGATCGGTTTCGAGGCGTTGTTTTTCTAAGTCATAGGTCGTCGGGGAGGGCGGAACGATCGACGGAGGCACGCTGCCATAGGGGGGCATCGTCGCAGTTGGCAATGGCTGGAGCGTCGGCATCGGAACAGTTCCCAGCGGCGAATTAGCGCTGACCCCTCCCTTCAATAGAATGACGGCTGCCAGCCCAGCTAATGCGGCTCCTCCCAAAAATGAAGTCGTATCACTCATCCCCTACCACCTTAAAATTCTGGATTGGTTTCAACTGATCACAGCTTGTTGTTTAGACGTTATGCAACGAAAGGTCACTCAATCCAGGTAAACTCCATAGTCTTAACTTAGCTTGCACTTAGCTTGCACTTAGTTTGCGATGCTTGCGATCGCTAGCCTCAAACATGAATAATGTTGCAGAACCTCTTGCGAAACGTTTTAGTAGCAGAGCCAGCGTTTTGATAGGCTCACTCTGCCCAAAAACAGCTAGTGCGATTTATCCAATCACAAGTTTAGCGGCATTTACTGAAAACAAATCATAAATAATTTGCTGATTTTCCCCCTTTTTCTCAAGGTTTGATCAAGATTTCATCTCAGACTTTAGAAGGGGGTTAAGGGTGACTCAAGAAGGTTGGAGTTGGCAGAGCACTAGGCCAAACCATTGATTGGAGTCCGTCCAAACTTGCAGAGACTTTAGCCCTTTTGCCTGAAGTTGGTGTTGAACTTCTGCCAGGTTAAACTTGCGTGAAATCTCACTTAAGATGGTTTCGCCCTGATCAAAGCTGACATTTAAGTCGAGGGCTGCAAGTTGAACCGCTTGCACCCTCAAACTGCGGAGATGCATCTCAATTTGTTGTTGAACGCTGTTGTAGCAGGCAAAATGCTCAAATTGTGTGAGGTCAAAGTTGCCCTCAAAGCGGCGATTGAGATGACGCAGCATATTGAGATTGAACTCGGCGGTGATGCCCTGACGATCGTTGTAAGCTGCCTCTAGTTGCGCTTTCGACTTTTGCAGATCGATGCCCAACAAGAAATATTCGCCCACTTGCAGCGCGTCTGTCACCTGCTGCAAAAATTCCTCACAGGCCTGCGGACTCAAATTGCCCAAAGTGCTGCCAATAAAGCAGATCATTCGTCTGGGTCGATGGGTCGCTGACAGCCTTTGGAGGGCGAGTTCGTAGGTTCCAACCAGCCCCTGCACCTGAAGAGTGGGATAGTCGAGTAACAACGTTTGAGCGCTGTTTTCGAGAATGCCGGCGCTGATGTCGATCGGGCGATAGCAGAGTGGGTATTTTGCTCGCTGGTAAGCATCTAACAAAATCCGCGTTTTTGTCGCGTTGCCGCTGCCCAGTTCGACAATTTCGCAAGCACCCGTCAGGTGAGCAATTTCGTCGGCACAGTTGCCCAAAATCTCGGTTTCGGTGCGAGTCAGATAATATTCCGGCAGGTCGCAAATTTGCTCAAACAGTTGTGAGCCGAGGTCATCATAGAAATAGCGTGGCGGCAAAGATTTCTGCGTTTGGGTCAATCCTTGCACCACATCGCTTCCGGGATGTAATTCATCTTCTGAGGGTTCTGTTTGGCTGACTAGGTGATCGATTTGCAGCCGATCGCCAGACAGAGACGAACGATCTCGCACATCATCATGCAGATTGCGATCGGTAAATTGAAATGTTGACATGAATCCTCCGATACACTTCCTCATCTATGCCCAGACATGGGCTGGACGTGGCGTAAGTCTTGCCTTAATGACTATAGCGCTCATGATCTACGGTTCAGACTCACAGACGCAACGAAACCCAGCCAAAACTTCTCGTGTGTGGGGATAATACCAATTGCGAAAAGCAGAGCGCAGTACCCAGGGAGGGGTCGCCCAACTGCCGCCTTTTAGCACCCAATGTGCGCCATCAAAATAGGCTTGAGAATAGCCTGAGTAAGGAAAACTCTCAAATCCGGGGTAGCCGTCAAACTTAGAAGTCGTCCATTCCCACACGTTGCCTAGCAGATCGTAGCAGCCATAGTAACTCTGACCCTCAAGGCGACGATCGACCTGCGAAGTTGTGCCTTCCAGGCGATTGTGATTGCAGCGCGCAGCATTAGGAGAGGCGTTGCCCCAAGGGTAGCGCGATCGTCCGGTGAGAGGGTTCCAACTGGCTGCTTTTTCCCATTCAGCTTCGGTGGGCAGCCGTTTGCCCACAAAGCGGGCGTAGGCCTGCGCCTCGTAGCCACTCACCCCACAAACTGGGTGATTGTGATCGATGGGATCATCTGACCAATAGAGCGGCTGTGTCACGCCGCATTCCTGTCGCCAGCGCCATCCCGCCTCCGACCACCAGCGCGAATTCTCGTAGCCCCCCGCCCCCATGAACGATCGATAGGCTCCACAGGTGACGGGCGTGCGATCGATCCAATAGGTCTCCAGGAACCCCCGCTGTACCGGACTTTCATTATCTAGCGCATCTAGCGATTCATTTCCCCACTCAAACTCCCCCGCCGGGACGCAAACCATTTGTAATGTGAGGTCAGGAATACACAAGTCTATGCATCCCACCGATCCGCGATTCATTTCAGCCGTTCCCCAGCCGTTGTCTCGTTTCTGAATTTCTAGCACGAGTGTAATGGTTTCTGCGTGTTGGCTTTCGTGTTGCAACAACCAGCACCACAACCGTTTCTGCTCCTCGATCGGGGCAATGGCTAGATACTCAAACACCCGCGATCGCACCGCTTCTAGATAAGCGCAAACCTCAGCCAAGGTAGGCAGATTGACCCGATCGCCCTTCGGCAAACCACCTTGGGCAAACAACCGATGATATTCAGGAAACAACGGCGAATAGCCGCCACAGCGTTGCAGCAACCACAGCGCTTCGGTGTAGGCAATGTGCCCCAAATGCCAACCGATCGGGCTGAAATCAGGATGAGCCTGACGACAGAATGTTGGGTGATCAACGGTGTCAAAAAGAGCCAGGGTAAGCGATCGACAGGACTGCATCGACTGTTTGATCAGGTGCGCCGTGGACTGTTTAGAGGGAGAAAATTTGGAGATTGAGGTCATGGTCTACGGTGAAAATGCAGCGATCGGGTAGCAGGTTCCAGTTGCCTGCAAAGAGCGGTTCGGAGGCAATCATCACAGACTGCGGAAAGGCAGGATCGTCTTGCAGCCAATAGAGCGTGGGTACGATGTCGTGGTTGGCATAGCGAGAGGCCACCAGTTGTTGGCCGTCGCTCACGATCAGGTTGGCAGAAAAAGAGGTCGGCTGTTTTGCGGCAAGCTGGGTCAGCAGGTCGATCGTGCGATGTAGCGCTTTGGGCAGTGAAGGTTCGGTGTGCAGTTCATCTAGCAGCAGGGCGAAGATATGTTCTGAGTCGGTCATGCCCTGAATGGTCTGATAGGCGCTGTCGCTGAGTCGATCGCGAATGGGACGGTATAACGTCTGCCGAAAGCTGTCGATAAAGCCATTGTGCATAGCCAAAACCTGCCCCTGCCGAAAGGGCTGGCAGTTGCTCAGATCTACCGCCAGACCCGGCGTAGCACTGCGAACATTAGCCATTACACAGCCCGATTCGACATAGCGGCTCAGACTGGGCAAATTGATATCGTTCCAGATCGGCAGCGTATTTTTGTAGAAAAAAGGTTCAGTGTTTTGGTGAGCATGATACCAACCCACCCCAAACCCATCAGCGTTCAGCACGCCCGCCGTCATTTCGCGCGGCTGATAGCTCTGGACAATCAGAGAATGGTCGGGGTCGAGCAGTAAGCGATCGAGTTGAAGGGGCAACCCAAAATAGCCAAGCAAACGGCACATAAAAAGTGATGAGATTTCGCTTCCCAATCTTTACACGATCGCTTCAAATTGGCTGAGAGCCAGATGAGAGACTCGCCCTGATAGATTGATACTAAGGTTTGTGGATTCAA
>JAAUOZ010000043.1 GCA_012034655.1 Leptolyngbyaceae cyanobacterium CSU_1_3
TTAGATGCCTGCAATTAGCCCTCACCCCCGACCCCTCTCCCAGAGCGGGCGAGGGGAGAAAAATGGGTTCCCCTTCTCCCATTTTGGGAGAACGGGTTAGGGGATGAGGTCTTAAGTTTAATTCCACCTACCTACTTACTGCTTTTCGTTCCTAATAATCAGTTGAATCTGCGTTCTATTTTTTAGGTTAAACCATGACGATTTTGCTGACAGGCGTTTGGGCTGTTGCAACAAAGTTTGATGCTCGATTGCTCCAGCCTAATCACACTTCCTAAATGAGAAGATCCGGATCTTCCCCCAATTCCCGCAGACGAGCCGCCAATCGTTCTGCTCTGCGCCGTTCCACTTCTGCACGTTGCGCCTCCACTTCTGCACGTTGCGCCTCTGCTTCTGCACGCTGCGCCTCTGCTTCTGCGCGTTGTTGCGCCACTTCTTCGGGTAACAATACCAGCGCACCTTCTGTGTCATAAAACCGCAGCCAGCTTGCGGTCTCGCGATCGATAGTTCCCGTCCAAGTCCCTAACCACAAGCCCAAGGTTTCACACCAGAGCCACCCTCGTTGATCCGGCGTAATTTCTGTGTAGGTGCGGCTGCGATGCCAACCCTGCAATGATGATGCGTCAAATGGGCTGTAAACAAAATAATCTTGAGTCTTGAAAACGCGATCGTACAGTTGCTTTTTCACGCCCAAGTCTACTTTGGCAGTGCTAGGCGACATCAGTTCCACAATGACATCGGGATAGCGTCCCTCTTCTTCCCACACGACCCAGCCCTGTCGATCGCGGGTTCCGTCTACGTCTAATACGACGAAGAAATCGGGTCCGCGAAAGTCGCGATTTTTGACCTGGGTGCTGCTGTAGTAGATAAACATATTGCCCCCGACATAGAAATCGGTTTGCCCAGTTCGGTACTGCTGATAGGAGCGAATCAGCACATTCATCGCCACCCGATGTTGATTGGTTTCCAAGGGTTCTCCATCGTCAAAAATTAAGTCGGCGGGCGGCATGGGAGGAGTCCAGCCGTCGGGGTCAGCCGTGGTTTGGGGAGGAAGGATATTGACCATCGCCAGCACCAGCGAGAAGGAACATTTGTATGGTATCGCGTTTCTCTAACTTGTGAAATGCCCATGTTTTGATTAGTGCTAACGCTTGAAAAGATCTGTTTTGAGCGAAAGAAAATCCGTTCTGAGCAATCCCCGATCTTGATCCTTTCCTACTCCCTTGCCGCTGTAAGATTAGGAGAGTAAAGCGGAAGAAGCCATGAACCGAACCGAAGCTGTTCAGCAGAAGCCCTTTGACCTGGATGAATAGCAGAAATTCTATTATCGACACCAGCAACAATACATTCGGCATCGGCTAGAAGCGGTGAAGCTGTTGCATCAAGGTCAGCGTCGCAGCCAAGGTCAAGCCATCGCCCGGTTTGCCACCAGAACGAATTGGCTTTGCGGATGTGGTTGTGGATGCCGATGGCAAGCTCCGTCGATCGATTCTGGCGAGTCCGACTTGGGAGGGCGATGTTAAATATTCGCTAGCATTGCGGTTAGCTCAGATTCATTTAGCGGCGCATGGAGTGCCGTTTCAGCATAGCGATCGGACCAGCGATCCTCTGCAATTTGGGAAGACAAGGCTACCTCGTTTTCAGCCTAATTCGGGTGGTTACATTCGAGCGGATGCCAATGGTAATCAGTTAATTCTCAATTTTTGCGGCAGTCAAGAAACCGTGCGGGCGCTTTCACGCTTAGTGAAAGCCGAACAAAGCTTATTGCAACGGTTGAATCTGAATGTGGATTTTAGCCAAGTGGAAAACCAATTGCGAAATCAAGCGCTTTCAACCATTGGGTTAGGCTTCACAAAGCATCACTCAGGTTTGCCGGATGGAGAGGTGAGAACTCGATAGTAACTTCATGGTTAAGAATTAGTAATGCAACATCAGTTGTCAGAGCTACGAACTTCTTCAACTTGACCCACTTCAAAAATTAATCGAAAGGATTGTTCCATCTCTTGACTAATGAAGTCCTCCAAAAGTTGAACTTGCCGAGGAGTCACGGGTTCTCTCGCTCGAACATTCAAGCGGACAGTGGGAGGAGACGAGAACCAATTCACATTAGTGCTGAGTAGTTCTAGTCGCTGAAAAGTTACTGTACGATTCAAGAGCGCTTGTTCTAAACTGGCTTGTAATTGCGCTTGTCGAATCAGGCGGGCAAAACTTACCCCTAATGGAATCAGCAAGATAACCGTCAGAATTGTTGCCCAAGTTAATGCTTTGCGGGCATGACGCAACCTCGTATAGCCTGCAATCAAGAAGGTGAGCATACAGGACAAGGTGATCCCCAGTAGATTCGTGAGATAGAGCAGGCTCGCACCCAAGCTTAATGACCAGTCATTTGCAGCAAGACCCAACCCAATCACACACACTGGAGGCATCAAAGCAACCGCGATCGCAGTTCCTGCCAAACTTCCTGCAATCTTCGGTTCAACTTTGGCATAGCCGCTGATTCCACCTGCCGCAACAGCAATGCCTAGATCTAGTAAGGTCGGTTCTGAGCGAGCTAATACTTCACTGCCATAGTTGGGTAACGCGACAAGCATACCTAGCAGCCAAGAAATGACGATCGCTAGTCCTGTTCCTGTCACGACTGAGATTGCACCCTGACGAAATAGAGGGAGATTTCCCACTAATGCACCTAGCGCCAGTCCGCGAATCGGTAACATCAGCGGCGCAACAATCATCGCACCAATAATGACTGCGGCACTGTTGGAGAGAAGCCCAAACGTTGCGATCGCACAAGACCCTATGATGAGAAACAAATAGATTTCATCCAAGCGAGACTCTGCTTCTAAATCAGCGACGAGTTGCTGAACTTGAAGTGGATCAGACCGTTTACGACGGAACTGTTTAAAGCGATCGCGCAGAGATGTCTGCCTAAGCAAATTGCGGATGTTTTCTAGCACAATTCTATCTTGCCAAATCTTAAAGCAGCTCAAGTTTACGCCAGCGTTGAACTAAATTCCATCGAACCTGAGTTAGAAGTTCATCTATATCTCCATATTTCTTTCAAATCGGCTTCTTCCAGCGATCCAGAATGTCCTTGAAAACGACTTCTTCGAGCCAGGTTTTAGTGACTACAGCGAGAGGAATCGCCATCAATAAACCTAATGCACCAAAGAAAGTTGTAAAGAAGATTTGAGCCGTTAAAGTGACAGCAGGCAGCAATGCAACTTGATTTGCCATCACGGTTGGGGTCAGCCAGTAGCTTTCGATATTCTGAATCAGAATATACAGCACCAAAACAGCGATCGCTTTCCAAGGCTCGTCTACGAATGCGATCGCAATCGGAAAAATTGCACTCAAGGTCGGCCCTACGTTTGGGATAAAGTTTAGGAGTCCTGCTAAGACTGCGTGAGCCAGCACTAACGGCACTTGAAGAATCCAGAGTCCGATCCCGCTCAAAGTGCCAATAAACACCATTTCAATCAATGCACCTCTTGTCCAAGCTTCAAGTCCAGTTGCACAGCAAGTTAAGACTTCATCAATTCGCGATCGATAAAATGCAGGAAAACACCGAATCAATGCTCGACGGTAAGGTTGAGGATTGATCAGCAGCATTAATGTAAGGACAAGAACAATAAAGACTTCAAAGAGTGCATTCACAGATGAGGCAAAAAATGCGATCGCTTGAGCAGATAGATTGGCAACAATCGGCTGAAGTCGTATCGCAATCCAGTTAAAATCTGGAATGTTGGGTAGGTAGGGATCAATAATTCGGTCTTCTAGCCAATCAATTCCCTGCTCGATCGCAGTAAGAGCCGATGGAAGGACTGTGATCAACTCACTAAGCTGTGCAAGCAGATTTGGTACGATGAGCCAGATTACAGCCAGCGCCAGCACAATTAAAGCGACAACGGTAAGCAGAACTGCCCAGCCTCGCTTCAGCCGCCAACGCTGCAAGAATCGAACCATGCCGTTTAGCGCAGTCGCAAGTACGATCGCGGTAAAGACCAGCAGCAGTAAATGGCGAATTTGCCAAACAATGTAGAGCGAAACAACAAGTGCAATTAATCCAAGCCATTGCCCAATTTTCATGACGAAAAGGTGTACAGATTGCTTTTACTGTCAGTTGGGCACCGATATCACTCTCTTGTAAACGAACTGAAGTAAAAAGAAAATCTCCTAAAGGTAGATTTGTGACGAGGCTTAGACTTAGTGGAAGGGTTAAGTCCTAATCGAAATAGTACATTGATGCTTATCACAGTCAGAGAGAAAGAATGTGGGGAACTAATGTAGCTCTTTTTTGTGCTGTCATCTTTCTGTCATATTTGATAACCAATCTAATAACAAGTACCGATTAAAGACGAACTGAGCCAAAAGCTTCTTGAACTCTATCGATCGAGAGAGGCAGACTGCCAAACTAACTGATATGTAATTAAGGAAAATTCCAGACAAGCTCTAGATTGATTAAGGAGAAACAACCGATGGACTGGCAAGGTCTTTGGCATTGGCTATACATTGGCGGGATGTCAATCGGATCGATTTACTTTGCATTGTTAGGTCGGAATCCACGTGGTTTGCCAAGGCTCGAATACTTTGTGGCAGCTTTCATTCCCCTTTGGTCAGGTTTAATGTATCTCACAATGGTGCTGCCGACTAGTGGAGATGGGCTAGAACGAGGCAAGCTTGAAGTCGCAGGTCAGATTGCTCATCTGGGGCGTTACGCAGACTGGATTGTGACAACCCCATTGCTGCTACTCGCCCTAGCTTGGACTGCGATGCACCATCACAAATCTAAAGATTGGACGCTTACTTTCTCACTCATGGCAACGCAAGTGGTTGTCGTTGTGACTGGATTACTTGCTGATCTGTCGGATGTTCCGTGGGTTCGCTACTTATGGTACACGATCGGCTGTATTGCCTTTGCGATCGTAATGTGGGGAATTTGGGGGCCGCTGCGCGAGAAAACGAAAGGTGACGCGGAACTCTCTAGCTTTTACAAGGGACTGACGACTTTTTTTACGATTACTTGGGTTTGTTACCCTGTGATTTGGATTCTAGGCCCATCGGGTCTTCGCGCTTTTGACCAAAACGTTGACACCTTCTTATTCTGCTTAGTGCCGTTCTTCTCGAAAGTTGTTTTTAGCTTTCTAGATTTGAACGGGTTGCGAAGTTTAGGACATCGCGAGGCAGAGAGTCCTGAAGAGCATTTTGTTAGCAATACAATGCGCCTATTGCTTTGGCAGCCTCGTCGCTCTCGTAGAAGAAGCCGTCCTTCTGTATTACACGACTGATCAAGGTGGCAGATCGGTGAATCGTGTGGAACGGTGGCGTTTAGCTGAAAATGGATGTCAGACGCGATCGTGATTAGTCAGTCCCTCGATTAGTTGGGTGATGGTAGTTCCACTGGGTGACGCAGCGCTCTACACTTTATCAGTTGAGGCGATCGCAGTTCAAAACACAACTCAGCAGAGGTTAGGAGCGATCCGATTCTTCTGGAGGTTGCAGTAACGGTGCGAGTTCTTGATTCAATTGTCCAGTTTGCACCAGTTCTGCGTAAGTTTCTGCTTCTACTGCCAACAGTTCTTGACGCAGTTGCTCATTCGCGAACCCGTTGAGACTGGGATACTCCACCTGAAGCTGTTCTGCTGCTTGGCTCAGTCGCTCAATTTCTCCTTTCACAAGCGTTTCCTGGTAGCGATAGAACTCTGGCTCAACACCGGGACGCTGTTCAGCTTGATGCAAGTACTCTAAAACTCGATTCAGTGCAGTTAAGCGCGCAACGACTTCTGCATATTGCTGACGGAGCGGTTGATCGCCCAGTAGTTTCAGAACCTCTAGTAACGGTTTGATCGTTAAACCCTGAACGAGTAAGGTAAATAGCACGACTCCGAATACTACTGCAATGATTTCTTGCCGTTCGGGTAGTAGGGCAGGAACACTCAAGGCAAGCGCGATCGCAACTGATCCCCGCAATCCGCCCCACCATACTAGTGTTTGCTCCCGCATGGAAAGATCGGTTGATGTGAAGACATTACTCAAGCGTCCTAAGCCGTAGACTGCGATCGCACGCGCCAGAATCATTCCTAAAAGCGTAACTGCGATCGCTTGCCAACTTTCTCCTAAAACAGCAAACTGAATTTGATCTCCGATCAGCAAAAACACGATCGAATTGACGAAAAACGCGAGGAACTCCCAGAACTCTGTCACAATGATTCGAGTTCGAGGATTCATGCCAATCCGAGAGCCAAAATTACCTAACACTAGACCTGTGACAACCACTGCGATCACGCCAGAACCGCCCAAATCTTCAGCAATCAGATAGGTTGCATACGCGGAAACTAACGTCAGAGATTGCTCTACTAAGGGGAGATCAAATCGTTGCGTTAGATAGGAAATACTAAACCCAATCAAACTACCGACCGCAACCCCAACCCCAACAACCACAACAAACTGAGTCAAAATCGATGACAAGGTTAGCGTTGCTGTCCCCAACGGTAAAGCGACGAGAAAACTGAAGGCGACCACTGCCATCCCATCATTGAATAAGCTTTCGCCTTCCATAACCGTCGCAAGTCGCTTATCTACCCCCAATTCTCGAAATAGGGCAATCACCGAAACAGGATCAGTTGCAGACAAACTGGCTCCAATTAACAGCGCTGTGGTGAGCGGTAGAGCAACAATGTAATGTAATCCTAGCGTGACTCCCAAGATAGAAATCAGTACACCCAGTACGGCATAGAGGCTAATCGGAATCCATTGCTGCTTCAGTTCTGCCCAGCGGAGATTCCAGGCAGCCTCAAACAGCAAGGGTGGCAAAAAGATCGTGAGAATAAGTTCAGGAGAGAGATCGACCAGCCGCACATCGATAAAAGCTAAACCCAGCCCGACAATCACGAGCAGCAGTGTGTAAGGAATGCGACGGAACCAACCGAAGAATTGCGGCAGGGTCGCCACAGTGAGCGATACGGCTAGAACTAACAAAAAGGGTTTAAGATTACTTTCAATGGTCGCCTCGCTGACTGCTAGTGCTGTGAACATCAGGATTTCCATAAAATTCTCCACTGTGATTATTATTCATTTTTATTTTGAATCCGCAATTCCCCATTTGGGAGATGCATTAAACCTTCTTTTATTGCTAAACAGAACGCAACCCACAACAAGTTGGTACTTAAAAAGATCATGACTTCCACCGCAATTTCTCGATCTTCATCCCGTGCTTGCCATGAGCAAGCTGCTTCCGATATTGTTGAGCAATTTAACAGTGATCCGAATGCTGGATTATCCTCAGCGCAAGTACAACAAACCAGCAGCAATATGGCTTAAACGAACTAACCGTCAAACCGGGAAAGCCTGCCTGGTTGAGATTTTTGCTTCAGTTTAATCAAGCGTTGCTCTACATTCTGATTGTTGCGGGTGCAATCAAAGCGTTTCTTGGCTCATGGACTAATGCGGCAGTGATTTGGGGCGTTACAATTATCAACGCCATCATTGGGTTTGTGCAGGAATCAAAAGCAGAAGGCGCGATCGCAGCCCTAGCCAAAGCGGTCACTACCGAAGCTACCGTTGTTCGAGATGGACAAAAGCAACGCATTCCCTCACAACAACTCGTTCCAGGTGATCTGATTCTACTAACTTCAGGCGACAAAGTTCCCGCAGATTTGCGATTGATCAATACTCGCAATCTTCAGATTGATGAATCAGGTTTAACGGGGGAATCGGTTCCGGTTGAGAAACTGACAGAACGATTACAGCCGCATACCCCCCTTAGCAGAACGTCTAAACATAGCTTACGCAGGCAGTTTTGTGACATTCGGGCAAGGAAGCGGCATTGTGGTTGCAACTGCGAATGAAACCGAGATCGGGCAGATTTCGCGATCGCTAGATAGTCAAACCGACCTCAGCACTCCATTATCTCGTAAGTTCGCCAAATTCAGTCATACTTTGCTCTACATTATTCTGGCGCTAGCAGCCCTGACATTAGCCGTTGGAGTGGGTCAAGGTCAATCGTTAGCTGGAATGTTTGAAGCGGCGGTGGCGCTGGCGGTGAGCGCTATTCCAGAGGGATTGCCTGCGGTGGTCACTGTGACATTAGCGATCGGAGTAAACCGAATGGCGCGGCAACATGCGATCGTGCGAAAACTGCCTGCGGTGGAAACATTGGGCGGTGCAACAGTCATTTGTTCGGATAAAACTGGAACCCTGACTGAGAACCAAATGACGGTTCAAGAAATCTATGCAGGGGGACAATGCTACCAAGTGAGTGGAATAGGCTACAGTCCCGTGGGCGAGATCACATCGGCGGGTGATGCCGCGCAAATTGGGGCTGACTTACAAGACTGTCTGATTGCAGGTTTAGCGTGTAACGATTCGCACCTAGAAGAAGATCATAATCGTTGGCTTGTAATCGGTGATCCAACCGAAGGGGCATTAATTGCGGCAGCAAACAAAGCAGACTTCTATCCCGCCTTGATAGCACAATCCTTTCCTCGAATTGATTCGATTCCTTTTGAGTCTGAGTTTCAGTACATGGCGACGCTGCATGACACATCCGATCAAGCGCATGTTATCTATGTGAAAGGTTCAGTAGAAGCAATTCTGACACGATGTTCGATCAATCAAAATGAAGTGAAACAACAAGTCGAACGTATGGCAGAAGAAGGCTTGCGGGTGTTGGCATTTGCAAAGAAAACTGTGCCTCAATCTCAGCAGACGATCGACCATGACGATATTGAGACAGGATTGATCTTTCTGGGCTTGCAGGGCATGATTGATCCGCCTCGAACCGAAGCGATCGCGGCAGTGCATTCCTGTCAGTCGGCGGGTATTCAAGTCAAGATGATCACGGGCGACCATGTGACCACTGCAAAAGCGATCGCCCAACGGATCGGACTGCAAAGGGCAGGTCAGGCTAATGCGTATGACGGGCAGCAGTTAGCTCAAATGAACGATGCAGAACTTTCGCAAGCGGTGGCAGAGAGTGTGGTCTTTGCTCGTGTCGCTCCAGCGCAGAAGTTACGCTTAGTCGAAGCGTTGCAGTCTAGAGGTGAAATTGTGGCGATGACGGGCGATGGGGTGAATGATGCGCCTGCGTTGCGTAAAGCTGATATTGGGATTGCAATGGCAGGTGCGGGAACTGATGTGGCGCGAGAAGCCGCAGATATGTTGCTCACGGATGATAACTTTGCCTCGATCGAAGCTGCTGTAGAAGAAGGGCGAACGGTTTATCAGAATTTACGAAAAGCGATCGCATTTATTCTCCCTGTCAATGGCGGCGAATCCATGACCATTTTGATCAGCGCATTGTTTGCTAGAGATCTACCGATTCTATCGCTACAAGTGCTGTGGCTGAACATGGTGAACTCGATCGCGATGACGGTTCCGCTAGCGTTTGAGCCAAAATCGGATGGTGTGATGCAGCGATCGCCTCGCAATCCCCGTGAACCATTGCTCTCGCGATCGCTAATCTACAGAATTCTAGCGATCTCGGTGTTTAACTGGATTTTGATCTTCGGCATGTTTGAATGGGTGCGACAAAGTACAGGCGATTTGCCGTTAGCACGAACAATGGCGATTCAAGCTTTAGTCGCAGGTCGGATTGTTTACTTGCTGAGTATTAGCCAATTGGGAATTGCTTTAATTAATAAGCTTCGAGGTAGAAAAACAGTTCCTTTTAAAGACATTCGTGCCATTATATTCGGCATTGTAGGAGCAACTACTTTGCAGATTATTTTTAGTCAGTGGGGCGTGATGAATGCCCTATTTGGGACGGCTCCGCTCAATTTGAATCAATGGCTGATCTGTTTATTGCCTGCTCTACCCATGATTCCAACTGCGCTGCTTGTGAATCAGATCGATCGATTCGATTAGCGCCGCTTGATCAAGAGTCCGAGTAATCCGGTAAGAATTGCAATAGCAATCAATGGCAACACATTAAACTGAACGCCAGACCCGTCAGTTGTGTTGTTCCATCGGATCAGCCAAAACGGTTCAGTGCCGATTTCAAAAGATGGTACTCTAAGGAGCAGAAACATAGCAGGTAGCGCAATCTTGATCAGTAGCAGCAACAAAAATGTTCCTACGCTGAGTCTTAGAAAGGTTTTCAAGTTTGATGACATCATTATTTATGACCGATTGTTCTAATCCTCAACCAAAAATGGCTTTCTCGTCATCAATCCAGGTTTAACTAAGCAAACATAGACAATTAACCATAGAGCAACGAGTGCAATCGCTGCCCACAACACTGCTTTCCAGAACAAACCTAGATAGTTTCCAGCACCGATCGCACGACCCAATTCTAAGCCTACTGTTAACACCGAAAAATCGAATGCGACAATCGACCTCCTGTATGAATACTTGGCGATTAATGTTAGCTTCGCAAGAGCAGTCGGAGGGCATCTATGATTCGTGCAGGAAGTCTAATCCAATGGAGTGCAACCACGATTGGACTTTGCATCAACAAACTCCTCATGGTCAACCTCCTTGCTGTGAGGCTTGGAAGCGACGATGAATTTCGCTCGATTGATAAACCATCGTAACGAGCCAAGTCAGGAGAATATTGCCCATTGAAACCTCCTTCCATTTCAAAGAAGTCTATTTCTTCTACATTCGAGTGGAATTGTGACTCAAAAATGACAGCCTTCTACTTCTAGAGTATCTGCCTGCTCTAAAAGCAGAAGGCTATGGATCTGCTATTCAGGGACAATTCATTCAACAGGTAGAGGAAATCGTTTCAGATCGTTTCAAAATTGAACTATTGTTTCTTATCTTGGTTTAGATTATGCGTACACAACAACGACTTGGAATTTCGATTTTGACCACGAGCAGTTTGATTCTCGGAACTGCGATCGCGTTTAGCCAATCTTCGCCTGCAACAGCCCAATCTTGTATTCCGCTAAGAGTGGTAGAAGGACAAGGCGAAACGGTGACTAGAAAAAGAATCTCTTCGCCTGGCGTTGTACCCGGTGTGGTGAACAACTGGAATACTGATTTTGCAGTTCCCACAGGCAGACGGTTTACGTCCTATGTTGCTACGATTACACCTGAAAACTCCGCGCCTTACAATGTTGCAGTGAATCTTAAGTACAACGACAATACTTCTAGTGAAGTCTTTAGACAAGATGGTTTAAACCTCAGACGGAACGTGCCCTATCAAATTGCTGCTAAAACGCCTGCGGGAGTTGCTCGTCAGCCTTATCAAGTCAACCTAAACATTAGTGGCACTTTTGGAAATACCTATCAAGCAAAAGTTTCAGCTTGTTAAGGTTAGTTCATAGCTCGGATGGTAACTCAACCATTTCAGTAAATCCTGAATATCAATCAGTTTATCGATCGCATTGGGTAACACAAAATAGGGGATGGTATAGCAGTCCTAAATCAGTTGTAAGAATCTTCAAAGAGTGGGTTGGTTAGGTGCTAGGGGTTAGGGGTTCGTTCTTGATCGACCCAAAACCCAGAACCTAAAATTTTCATGAATCAAATAGGACTGCTATATCTCCGATTCTGAGTGCGCGATCGATAACCTCTGAGTTGATCACGTCAATTTTAGATTGCTCCATCACGTCCCGAACATCCGAAAGCTTCGCTAGAGAGCTTTCTGAATGGCTTCTGCATAGAGCTTTTTCGGTTTCAATCCAGCAATTCGCTCTAGGAGGTTTGTTCCTTTAAACACCACCACAGTTGGAGCGCTCCGTACTCCTTCCATTGCAAACTCTGGCTCTTCTGTCATGTCGATCGTGACTTTGTTTTGCGAATCCGGTAAACAAGTTCGCTAGAAAAATGAGGATACTAGATTCCGCAAATTGTTTAACTAGCTTGTGCGGCGTTTCTATCTGTTGCTACTAACTATCAAAACGCAGTGTGGGCCGCGATCGCAACGCCAAAATGAAAGATGACGATCGCGGCTCGTTTGATGATGCGGTGATCCTCCTAATGCTGGACTAGATGCTCCGAACTAGTTGGAGCTACTGTTGAAGCTGATCCGCCCTAGTCCTAAGAACTGACCTAATCCGCTCTCTCCATCTGGAAAGGCAGTAATGCCAAATTCATAGATGCCTCCTGCCTCCGGATTTGCATTCGTTTCAAATGCGATAGTAACGGTGCTACCGGGTTGTGCAGGTTGAGCAAAGACAACCATTGCTTCTCCAGGAGTTGATGTGCCGCCGACACTCGCTAAAGGAATTTCAGAACCAGCGGCATACCGTTCTCCGGCAAAAGCTTTACTTCGATTGAGGTCAAATTTCACGGTCTCCAGATTTCGCTCCTGGACAATTTTGACGGCTTTTAATGGCTGTCCAGCATCAATGGGAACCCTCAATGTCACTTCGTAGGTCGAAGGCACACGAGCTTGCTTCTGAGAGGCATTGATTCGCGCTAACCGAGGAGGATTGGAAAAGAAAGTTTGTCCATTGCGAAGTCTGAGTTGACTGATTTGAGGCTGAGAAATTTGAGATTGCGTTGTTTCAACAGCAGTCGGTTTAGGGATTCCAATTTCGGATAAATGAGGTCGAGTGGGATTCTTGAACTGCTGTGGAGATGTGATCTGAGTTGGAATGGATTCGATCGTACCAATCTCAGTGAGATGAGGTTGAGTCGGATTCTTAAATTTGCCTTGCGATCGAGCAGTGGACTGAATACTAACAGTGGTAGCGATCGCGAAAAACACACCGATTGTGAAGTGATAGCAGTTTCATTGTTAACACTCCTTAGAAGTGGGGATTTTCTCCTTTGTCTCAATCAGGATGAGAGGCGAGGAATTAACTATGATTAGACTGCAACAATCTGATCTGTACGTGAGGGCAAAGCTCAAATCAGATAAATGCTTGCTGAAGAGAAGATGAAAGCTCAAGCAGACCACTGTAATAGCTGAGTTATGGAGTTAGAAAATCAGGAATTAAGAATCTTTGACTCTTGTATTGTTAAGGCAGAAAGTTTCTGAAAAAGTATCAATGCGTTTCACAACCTGGAGGCTCATACCATGACACTTGAAAGTAAGATAGCCGCAGCCTTTCGGATGAGTGACGAGGCTTGGCTACGTCATGCTAATCCCTGGAGCGGCTGGACACGCTTTATCACTGTCTTACCGCTTCTCAGTTTGGCAATTTGGAGCCGTGTTTGGTTGGGCTGGTGGTCGCTGATCCCGATCGCGGTTGCGATGCTATGGATGGGGTTAAATCTTCATATGCTTCCCAAGCCACACTCAACGAATCATTGGATTTCAAAAGGTGTCCTGGGTGAGCGAGTTTGGTTAAACCGCGATCAGGTTCCAGTTCCTCCACATCATCGACGTGTCCCTAACATACTCAATGCGATCGCAGCAATGGGTGGAGGATTGGTGACTTGGGGATTAGTGGTTCTCAATGTTTGGGGTGTCGTTTTCGGCTATGTTTTAGTGACATTGGGTAAGTTGTGGTATCTTGATCGCATGGTTTGGTTGTACGGGGAGATGAAAGATGTGAATCCACAGTATCGAAGTTGGTTGTACTAATACAATCTCATGAGTATAAATCTGCTGCATGGAACTATCTAAATTATCGGTTGAGTTGAAAGCTATGCGTGTCCGATGGTTCGCGAAGGAGCAAAAGTAATCATCATTGACAAAATTTTCAGCCACTTCAACAGGCAGCCGCAGAAATTGAAAAATTTGGAGAAGTGACTGCGATTCAAGCCGACCTTACCAACTAGAATCAGTGGGAAGGAAATGGAAGACTCTTTAACGACCACAGTCTTGATTAGTACCACTGTTGTGGTTGGCATTGGCGCTCAGGTGGTCGCTCGATACTTGCAAATTCCCAGTATTGTTGTTTTACTCGTGTGCGGTCTTGCGCTAGGGTCGAGTGGAGTGCAATGGCTCGAACCCTCTGTTTTGGGTAGTGGGCTAGAAGTCATTATCTCGTTCTCGATCGCGCTAATTTTGTTCGATGGAGGACTAAATTTACAGATTCGTGACCTCAGCAGCGTTTCGGTCAGCCTTCGCAATTTGATCACGATCGGCGTTTTGATGACGCTACTCGGTGGTGCGGTTGCGGCTCATTTCATTGCTGATTTTCCTTGGGCGATCGCGTTTCTTTATGCGTCTTTAGTGGTTGTGACTGGACCTACTGTAGTTACGCCTTTATTGAAGCTAGTGGGTGCAGAACGACGAGTTGCAACACTGTTAGAAGGTGAAGGCATTCTGATTGATCCGATTGGGGCAATTCTTGCGGTCATTACGCTCAACATTGTGTTGAGTCAGAAGGCAGTTCCGCTCGTTTTGATTGATACAGCCATTCCACTGATGCTGTTGAAAGGATTAGTTCTGCGCTTGGGGATCGGAGTTGCGATCGGCTTAATTTTTGGTGGTTTGCTCAGCTTGTTGCTCAAACAATCCAAGGTGCTGCCTCAAGAACTAAAAAATCTCGTGGTATTGGCGGCAGTTTGGGGCGCGTTTAGTCTAGCGCAAGCATTACGGAGTGAGTCAGGATTGCTAGCCGTGGTTGTGATGGGCATCGTTATTCGAGCGGCTGATCTACCAGACGAGCGGTTACTGCGGCAGTTTAATGAGCAGCTAGGGATTTTGGCAAACTCAGTGCTATTTATTCTGCTTGCGGCTGACTTATCCATCAATACTCTTTTTGATTTGGGGCAAGCAGGCATTCTCACAGTGTTGGTATTGATGCTGATTGTCCGCCCGATTAATGTTTTGATCTCGACTTGGAACCGTGGCTTTAGCTGGCAACAGCAATTCTTTCTGTCGTGGATTGCGCCGCGCGGCATTGTGGCAGCTTCAATGGCATCATTGTTTGCAATTTCTCTAAGCAACCAAGACATGAGTGGCGGTGATGCACTTAAAGCATTAGTGTTTCTCACGATTCTCATGACTGTATTTGTTCAGGGATTAACAGCAGGCTGGGTTGCACAGTGGCTCGGTCTGCGGGCGGAGCAAGTAAGAACCGTGATTGTGGGTGGGCATCCGTTAGCGCGATTGTTGGCGCGGTTGCTCCAGCAAAAAGGAGAGACAGTCGTTTTGATTGATTCTAATGTTAGCGAAGCAACCTCAGATTCATCGAGCGAAATTCCGATGTTGAGCGATCGCTTAAATTTAGAAGAGCTAGAAGCAGAAGGAATCTCTTCGTTTAATTCGTTTCTGGCTTTAACCAGTAGTTCAGCACTGAACGGAATTTTAGCTCAACGGGCTTCGGAACGCTTTCGTCCTGATTTGATTGCAATTTTGTCTCAGTCAGCACTAGAAGATGGAACAAGTCTCAGCGCGATCGCGCCAGAGATTCAGGTTGCTTTTGCTCCTCAGATTTCTCTAGAGGTGTGGAATGATTTTCTCGATCAGAATGAAACACAGCTTGTCGAAATTGTTCTACGATCACCAACTTTTGCAGCACAACAAACGCAATTAGAAACCTTGATTGCATCGAACGAGTTACTGCCACTGTTAATCGAACGAGACCAGAAGTTGCGGATTATTCTCGCTAATGAAGCATGGCAAGTAGGCGATCGTATCATCGGCTTGCTGCACAAATCTACATCAGAGTTGTCTCAATTCGGATTCATTTGCTTCAGCGTCTAACGCGGCTAAAACTTGTTGATACCGTTGCTCTACATCATTACGATCGCATTCTTCAGACAATCCACTCTGACTCCCTCGCCAAATCATTTGAGCATGACGACGCAGGACGGCTCTTTGTTTTGAAGTTTCAACATAGGTAGCAATCAGTGCGATCGCTTCGAGCAGTCGAATCGTGACCGCAGTATCCGACTGTGCATACTGCCGAATCTGATTAAAAGCGCGATCGATCAGAGCTTCAAAAGTCGTTGGCTCTGCAATAATTCGCAGCGTTTGATGGTCATCGTAGCGGTAACGAGAAGGAATGTCTCGCTGTGCTAATCGACTTAACCCTGCACTAAGGTGATCGATGCAGCGAATTGCTGTGAATGGATCATTGACCGCAGGAGAAAGCGCTCTTAATGCCATTTCAACGAGTTGCTCGATCGGAAAGGCAATATCTTGTTGTTCCGTTCGTTCATTGCCGAAGATGAAAGCTTTTTGAATTTGTTTGACGAGCTTTGGGGAAAGGTGGGAGTGTGGATAAACTAGAACTAGCGAAGTACTTGGAATAATATACTTTCCGGGGCGTGTTTTAATGCACAACACAACATTGGCTTGACAGGCGAGTTGCATCAGTTCTTCATCATCGATCGCTTGTAGATATCCTTTTTTTATTGCTTTAACAGGCGCAGATTGCTGCTCGAACTGTTTGAGAAGTTCTCCGACTTGTCGCGGCGGATGTTGTCCAATTCGCTCTGGGTAAAGTCGATCGATAGCGCGATCGAGATCGTTGCTCACATTTACGATCACTTGCGAAACTTGAATAATCGTAGACGCATGATGAATAAAATAGATTAAAACACCTGTGCTGATAATGGCAAGCACAACACCAACCGTGACAGCCATCTGAGGAACAAACGGGGAATAATCCTCACCTCGAATTGTTCTCAAGACTAATAAGCAATAAATAAAAGTCCCAATGAATGTTCCTAAGACAACCTGGTTGCCGATATCCTGCATGAAATTTCGCAGCAAGCGTGGGCCAAAATTAGAAGCAGCAAGTTGTAGGGCGACGATCGTGATCGAAAAGGCGGTTCCTGCAACGGTAATCATCGACCCCGCGATCGCAGATAATACAGCCCGTGCGCCATCTGGCCCGCCTGTATAAAGCCACCAAAGCTGAGTTGTTTCTGATTTGCCTGTGCGATCGAGATAGAGCATTGTGAAAGCGAGTGCGATCGCAGCAATGAGAACGAGCGATGGAAAAAACCAATAGCTCGATTGTAAAGTGTCCCAATACTTACTCAGCTTCGTGTTTTTCATGGTGATGCGGAGAGGGATGACCGTTCTGCTGAACGCTGCGCTCTGCGATTGTTCGGAGTGCCCCGCTAATGCTGCGAGCGCGAGGAGCTTGTTTTTGTCCAGCAGTCCATCCTTCTCGCTGTCGAGTCCGATCGCCATCAGTGTCTTCGGTCTGATCGTGAAAAAGAATTTGCCGAGTGGGATAAGGCAAATCAATGCCATTTTCAACGTATAGCTTCTGTTTGATTGCGGTGATCACTTGATCGTGCGATCGCAAATCGTCAATGCGACGCGGCGGCTTGATCCACCATCGTACTCGAATGTTAACGCTACTTTCTGCAAGTTCCATGACTAACACATCCGGAACAGGATCACGCAGCACCTCATCTGTCTCTTCTAATGCTTGGTAAATCAGTTGTTTTGCCTGTTCGATGTCGTCACTGTACCCAATGCCCACATCGTATTCCATGCGGCGATTGTCAAAGGCTGTATTCACCGTCACCGAATTTGTAAACAGTTCAGAATTTGGGATCACAATGCGGCGATTGTCGTAAGTTCTAATCGTAGTGGCGCGAGTTTCAATGTTTTCGACGGTTCCCTCAAAGTTCTTAAACACAATTTGATCGCCAATCTGAAACGGTTCGGTTAAGAGAATCAAAACTCCTGATAGAAAGTTCTGTAATATGTCTCGAAACGCAAAGCCGATCGCAACACCACTGATTCCGAGCAGTTGCACTAAATCGCCTGCTCTAAAGGTTGGGACGACGATCGACAATGCAACGAACAAGCCAATCAGAATTGTAACGCCCTGCACTAAACGTCCCAAAACTAATCCCAAGTTGCGGGCGCGTCGGCGGTTTTCGGTTGCTCGTCGCACCGCTCGCTTCATTGCTCCAGCAATAAAAAAGAAGATAAAAAAGACAATAATCGCAATCACTAAGTTGGGAAGCGAAGCGAGAAAGCCCCGCACCATTGATTCAAGCTGTTTCCAGACCGCTGTTAGCTCAACATTCATAGAATTGCTTTTCGGTGCATCATTCGCTCCAAGTTTAGAAGAAATAGCGAAGAATAACGTCTACCTTCGGAAAAGATATTTCACAACTTAGGGAGGATTTAAAACGGTGACACTTACAAGCGGAGTGACCTTAAATCCTTGATCTAGTAAGCGAGTTTGGATGGTTTGCGTTAAGCGATCGCTAATTTGCTGGTCTGAAAGAGAGCTTCCCGCCTGACGCTGAACATACACTTCAGCAAGTAGTGTATTCTGCCCTGCGATTTCTGCACGAGTAAACCGCACATTTGCCTCAACCAGTTGGACAAATTCAGCTTGCCCGATCGCTTGTTGCACTTCTGCATTGGCTCGTTGAGCGCGGCTCGATCGCTCAAACTGCGGTGAGTTCCAAAACTGCCAAAGCAAGATTGCAGCGAGTGAAACAAGAGACACAGTTAGTGCGATCGGAAAAACTTGCCGTTTTCCTCGTGAATAGCGGCTCCCTTGCGAAGTCAGTCCATAAAGGCGAAAAATCAACGTCGCTGATAGATGAATCCCAAACAGTTGCAACACCAGCAAAAAAAGTCCGCTCACGGTCATATCCCACCGCCCGATAGCGCTTGACATACCCACAATTCCAGCCGGAGGAGCAAGCGAAGCGGCAACTAACATTCCGGCTGCTGCTCCAGACACTAAACTACTGCGCTCAGACTGCACTAAATTCAGCGCTCCTGCTGCTCCTGCTGCTAATGGAATGAGAACTGCGACGGCTGAAATCTGGCTATTATCAAGCATCAATGATGTCGGAATCTGCTGTTGCAAAATTACACTGAGCAGAAACGCGATCGCAATCGTGACGGTTAATGCTGCAACATACCGGAGAATACTGCGTCCTAGTAGCTGTAAATCTCCGCGTGCGGTTGCGATCGCGCTATTCATCGCCGGGCCTGCAAACGGTGCAATCAACATTGCCGCAACCAGGAGATAGCTTGTATTCGTGTACAGTCCAATCCACACCACGATCCCTGCAACGGCAGCATACGCCAGAAAACTGCGCCACGATCCGACACTTTGTAGTCCAGATAGAAAAACCTCGATCGGACTGCGAGAGGTTACGTTTTTGACCTGCTGCGATGTTTCAGACTCAGGAGGACGTAGCGCCATCACTCCAGTTGGAATCAAAGTAATGTGAACATCTGACAAGTCTTCTAGTTTCGCAAGCAAGTCTTCGACTTTTCGGTTAGAAATATGAACAATGACGAGATCAATGCTTTGATCGGCGCGTTGGGCTTCAGTCTTTGCGAGATTAACCGCATCACAAGATTGTGCAATTTGTAGCACGGCATCTCCCTGTCCTTTCGGCACTTGAATCATGAGTTGGCGCATACTTTCTTAGTAGAGATAGTTAAGTGGCTTCGTTGTATTGAGTTTGTTCAAATCCTTGGTGGTATTACCTTTGCGCTCCAAACAGTTAAGCATTCGAGTGAAGAAGCTTGATTCACTCACTGATTTGCTGACACAATCCGTCGCCCCCGCTGCAAACATCTGATCAACTGTGTCTGCATCAGTATGAACGGTGAGAAACAACACGGGCAAATGATGCCAACGCGGATCGCTGCGAATGACTCGGCAAAGATCAATTCCATTCATTTCAGGCATTTCGACATCCAGAATGAGCAGGTCTGGAGCAGAGTGAAGAAGCGCATTCCAAAATTGTGTTGGTGTTTCTAAGGTTGTGAGTTCTAAGGAAGAAGACCCGAAGTGCGATCGCATGGCGCTTAAGACTTGTGGATCATCATCGACGAGCAGAACTTTTGCTTGGGTTTGAGTGCAGTGTAATCGTTGAGCAACTTCCTGCAAAATTGCCGTTGTCGGTAACGATTTAGATAAAAAGCTATCTCCACCTTGACGCATGATTTCAACTCGCTCCTGCAAGCTCTCGCGCTCAGTCCAAACAAAGACTTGGAACGGTTGCTCTAAAAGCTCGGATAGCAGCGTCAAGCCAGCTTGAAAACTTGGGGCACTATCTAAATCTAGTAGAATTCCGTCAGGCTGCTGATTCACAATCTTGATGAGTTCCTGCTCAACATCGCGATCGAGGTCACTAGAAATAGCGGCAGACGCAATTCGGATTTGCCAATTGGCTGCCTCTTTCGTGAAACAGTCAACCGACGCTAAATCCTGACTCAGCACAAGTAATAAAGGCTGATAGGCAATAGGTTCAGGAGTTGAAACTTGATTCAACATCTGACGGAGTTCTATCACCAGTTGATTCAGTGTTGAAGCTTGATCGGGAGTTGGTTTTGCTTGAAAGATATCTTCGAGGGCTTCTGCCAGTCGCGAACCTGCTGTAAATCCAAAAGTTCCCAATGCGCCAGCTAACTTATGGGATTCCTGTTCTGCTTTTTGGCAAAGTTCATCATTCAGAATATCTTGTGCAAGTTCAGCGATCGCTTGCTCTAAGACGATAAAGCGATCGCTCAGTTTTGCGCCAAAGCTTTCTCTCGCTTTTTGAACTGCCAATTCTGTTTGTTGCTCGATCCAGATTGATGACTCAGATGTTTCCGCTTCAGACGGATTCAAGCGATAGCCCAACCCATAAACGGTTTCGATTAAATCAACGGGTGCGCCTGCTGCTGTCAACTTCTGCCGTAACGTTTTAATATATGATTTGATTGTCGCTTCTTGAGGGGGATCATCTAAATTCCATAGGTGATCGACGATCGCACTTCTGCTAAAAGTACGTTGACTATTGCGTAAGAATAACTCTAATACTCGGTATTCCGTTGATGTTAAATTGACCAAGCGATCGCGATACGTGACTTTGCAAAGGCTTGGATCAAGCTGTAGATTTCCCCATTCTAAAATTGGAGATGTAGAGCTACTGCCTCGACGCAGTAATGCCCGAATCCGAGCCGTCAACTCGGAAAACTCAAAGGGTTTAATGAGATAGTCATCGGCTCCTGAATCCAACCCTAACACTTTATCAGTCGTGGTATCTTTTGCGGTGAGCAAGAGAATTGGCATTTGCTGCCCAGTTTGGCGGAGTTGCTGACATAAACTGATACCGTCGAGTTTGGGTAACATTACATCGAGCAGAATTAAGTCGTAGTTTCCATGTTTCGCACACAGCCAACCGATCTCACCATCGATCGCAGCATCTACAACATACTGTTGTTGGGTCAGCACGTCCGCAATTGCTTTCGCTATCACCTCATCATCTTCTACCAATAAAATTTTCATCGTCCCTCCTCGAATTGGAATGCAGCCTGTTTGCGCGGGTTCTTTACTATCTATTCGCTCCTATTAATCGTTCAGAATTTGGATTGAGTAGTTTACATCTAACTCCAGTTTGATGTTTCTTGCGTCTGTCGCGAGTTGTAAGCTTTACAAGACGTTTAAGAAGCTACTGTGAGGTAGATCTTATTTCTAATTCACGGCAATTTTAGATGAACTGCGATCGCGCTTTTAGGCACTTCCCTATCTCTTTAGAAGTAACTTAAGGGCGGCAGAAACATCTTCCACGAGTTTTCCACCATTCGGTTTTACTGTTCAAAGTGTGACGCTTCTCACTGGATCTACAGAACGCTGAAGCGTTATTGATTCGCTTGTGAACGTCTTTATTTTGTCTAGGATTTGCGATGCGTATGTTCAACTCAAACAAGATCGGTTTAATTGGAGGTGTCTTCGGTGGACTCATTCTGGGTGTGCCAGTCTTATCCTCACCTGGACTGGCTGCACTAAACCCCTGCCCCAAAATCTACTACGAAGAACCTTATAATAGTCGGCTGATTGTTTCACAAAACTGTCCTCCAAATGCAGCAACTCAAGCAACATTAAATAATCCAGGTGCTTTGCGTCCGGGGGTAGGAGGTAGCTTGCCAGGACAGGATCGCGCACCTATCCGAATTGCGCCTTCTAATGCACCCACCGTTCAACGACCCAGCATCTTTAATGAGCCACCCTATAACCGCGCGAACCCTGGAGCGCCCATCACATCGCCAATTCAACCTCCCCTGCCGGAACAGCGCTCGCAGCCTGTTGCAAGAGTGCTTCCTTCAAACGGAACTATCAATGTCAGCCTGAAGAACGACACGAATGTTATCGTCACTTATGAAGCGGTTCAGTACACCCAGAGACGGGCTTTAAGACCCGGAGAAACAGTAGTTCTACGAAATGTTCCTGTGCCCGTAACAGTCACTTTTGTTCGACAAGATAATGGTTTTGTCGAAGTGCTTCCGGTTGCGTCCTCTGAACGGGGTTTACTCTCGCTTGAATTAGAAGAAGACACTCAACCACTCGATTCAAATCAAGGAACAATTCGAGTTCAACGGGATGGTCAAGTCTTTCTGAACTAGATGTTAGCAAGCCATTATTGAGGAGAAATTTCTAATGCAAAAGCCTTTTACCACTTTTAGAAAATATACTCAGCGAAATTCATTCCGAAAGTTTGGGACTGCGAAAAGTGCGATCGCGTTAGTGGTTGTTCTTAGCGTTCTGCCTGCCTGTAGCTCAGTGACACAGCGAGAATCAACAAACGCGACAGCGGAAAACATTGCAGAGAATGCAAATCAATACGTGGGTAGAACCGTCACAATCAGAAGTGAGCCGATTCGTAAAATTGGTTCTAATACCTTCACGATGAGCAGTCAACAATTTCTAGGCGGAGAACCAATTCTAGTTGTGAACGCAACGGGTAGACCTCTAGTTCTGCCTGCTGATAACAATCTGAAAATGCAAGTTACGGGTCAAGTCCGACAGTTTACGTTAGCAGATATCAATCGAGATTATCGGCTTGGCTTAGATGCAGGAACATACCAAGAGTTTGAAAATCAACCCGCGATCATTGCTCAATCTGCGGCATTATCACCTGAACCTGGAGAGCTTGCTCAGAATCCATCTCGGTTCTATGGTCAAAGAATCGCTGTCTCCGGCGCAGTAGAGGATGTGAGAAATTCCAACGCTTTTACAATGGATGAGGATAATCTGTTTGGTGGGCAAGATTTACTGGTCTTTAATCCCAACCCTAGACAAGCGATTCAAGATGATCAAACTGTTGTTGTTACAGGTGTTCTGCGCCCGTTTGTCATTGCCGAACTAGAGCGCGAGACAGCGTTCAACTGGAATCAAGGCTTTGTGCAACAGCTTGAAGCAGAATACCGCAATCGCCCTGTATTGGTTGCAGATACCGTTTATCCCTCTGCACTTCCAGAAGATAATGGAGCGATCTGGGGGCTTTTAGGACTGGCTGGTTTAGCGGGTCTATTTGGACTTGCATCCGGTAGACGATCGAGAGATAACAATAGAAACGAACTGCGTGATGCACCTGCTTATCGCAATCCTAGCATTCGCTGATTCTAAATACTTCATGTGATGAACTGTTGCATGAAGTTGTTTGATTGAAGGTGTTGAAGACGAAAAAGGATTCAACTTTGATTTTGCGAGTCTGGCTGTTCAGAAAGCGAGTTAGCGGATAAATGACTTTGGGATAAGGCGCGAATCTCTGTTCGCAGCGCTGCAATTTCTGACTGCAAAGCTTGAATCGATTTTGCTCCTGCGATTTCTGCTGCATCGTCTTCAGCATCTCGACCCACAAAGAAAGTGGCGATCGTCGCCGTCACATACCCAAACACCGCAAACCCATAGACTGCCAACACGAAACACAAAATTCGCCCTTCCGGTGATTGAGGAAAATAATCTGATCCTATCGAAGTTAAAAGCATCGCTGTCCACCACAACGCATCGCCATAGCTCTCTAAACCATCGGGTACTTCTCGTTCAAACGCATACATTCCTGCTGCACCGACGAATGTAACAATCGCAGTAGAAGCAAGCACATAGCCAAATCCGCGTCGTCGGAAACTCACACTCAGCGATCGCATTCCTCGATTCGTGCGCGTCATGATGCCTAACAATCGGACTCCTCGCGCGGCTCGTACGACCCGAAAGATTCGCAAGATGCGTAGAGCAGGTAAGGCAAGTGAACAGACTGTGAGCCAATTCTGTCGGAGGTAGGTACGCTTGTGGGGTGCGATCGCAAATTCTAGTAAGAAATTGAAGATGAACAGAATCCAGATGGTCGTACTCACGGTATCGAGAAACGGATTGAGTCCCCAAATCAGTTCCACCACAAACAACGCCAGCCAGACAAAGCTCAAGATCAACATCGGTGCATCGAGCCATTCTTCAAGCTGTTGAAGTACTTCACTTCGAGCTTGAGATAGAGAGTATTCAGGTGGATGTGGTTGATTCATACTGCCGATGTAACTCGTCTGGTGTTACTACATTTTTTGTGCTACAACTGCGATCGCGCTTCACAAATTGAAAACATGAGATTTGCAGTCATTCGTCAAACATTAAGCTGAATCAGCCTCGTTAGCCCCTCTCTGTAGAACGATTTCAGCAACATGACTAATACTCTACCGAGCAATTTGAGCGTGATTCAGCGCAGCCACAAGCGACACAGCATCGAATTAGCTTTCTCACACTTTCTCACAGTGCCGCGATCGCATTCAGCAATTCATTTGCCGTAACAGGTTTGACTAAGTACCGTGTAAAGCCTGCCGAAATTGCAGCGTCTTCAGTCTCTTTAGTTGCATAAGCAGTGAGAGCGATTGCGGGCATCTGAATATTATGTCTCGCTTTGAGGTAACGCATTAGAGCATAGCCATCCTGATCCGGTAGGGCAATGTCGCTGATTAAAAGATCTGGTGTTGTATGTTCTAGTATGTCGATCGCTGCTGCAACTAAATCGACCGCAATCACTTCTGCACCGTAAGATTGCAGCATTGCACTCAGCCACGATCGAACATCTGAATCATCATCAACCACTAAAATCAATCTCTCAGTTAAGTCGATCGTTTGTTGTTCCCGAATCAGCTCAGAACCCGAAGCGGATTGTTCATAGTTTTGAATTAATGGGAGCCTAATATTGAAGGTTGCTCCTTGTCCTTCACCTAGACTCTCTGCATGAACAGTTCCATTATGCTGCTCAACTAAATACCGAACGATCGCTAATCCTAGCCCCAAACCTGAAAAGGATCGAGTACTGGTACTATCCGCTTGACGAAAGCGATCAAATACATACGGCAAGAAATCTGCCCGAATTCCAATCCCCGTATCTATCACCCTAATTTGTGCGAAAGGTTCCGATTCGTCGATCTGCTCAAGCCTCACAGCGATTCGTCCACCTTCGGGCGTGAATTTGACCGCATTAGAAAGCAAATTCCACATCACCTGCTGTAAGCGCTCGGCATCACCCCATACAAACATCTCAGGCAGAGTCGGCTGACTATTGATCAGAACTTCAAACTGAAGTTGTTTTGCATCGATCCTGGGCTGAACGATTTCAACTGCGGCTGTAATCATATCGACTAGATTTACGATCGCACACTCTAGTCTCAGTTCTCCACGAATAATCCGCGAAATGTCGAGAAGATCCTCAATTAATTGAGCTTGTAAGTTCGCATTGCGCTCGATTGTTTCTAGTGCGATCTCAGATCTCTCTTCATCAAGCATTCCTGACTGTAGCATTCCGACCCATCCCGCGATCGCGGTTAAAGGGGTGCGAAGTTCATGCGAAACGATCGCGAGAAACTCATCTTTCGCGCGGTTTGCGGCTTCTGCTTCCGCACGCGCAGCTTGTTCATTTACTAAGAGTTGGGCGCGTTCTTCTTCGGTTCGCTTGCGTTCGGTCACATCCCGCATCACTTTAGAGAAGCCGCGTAGCTGTCCAGTTTCATCCCGTAAAGCTGTCATGACCTCGCTTGCCCAGAACCGAGTACCATCTTTGCGGAGATGCCATCGCTCCTGATGCGATCGTCCTTCTGTCGCTGCCGTTCTCAGTTCTTGTTCGGGTATACCTTGCGCGATTGAGTCAGGTGGAAAAAAGCGATCGAAATACTGACCGAGAATCTCGGATTCTTGATAGCCCAAAACAATCTCTGAACCTATGTTCCAACTTGCTACCCGTCCCTCTGGATCAAGCATGAAAATTGCATAGTCTTTAACATTCTCGATCAGCGATCGAAATCGTGCTTCACTCGCTTGCAATGCGTCCTGTGCTTGTTTCGCTTTTGTATTGTCCCGCAGAATTTTTGAGAATCCGCGCAAGCAACCTGCCTCATCGCGTAAGGGTGTAACGACTCCATTTGCCCAGAACAAAGAGCCATCTTTGCGAACGTGCCAGCGATCGTCTTGGGCTTGCCCTTCTGCGATCGCAATTTGCAGTGCTTTATCTGGTCTACCATTTCGATATCTTCGGATGTAAAAATACAAGAAAAATGTTGACCTAGAATTTCTGCTTCCGGGTAGCCTAGAATCCTTTCTGCTCCTGTATTCCAACTCACAAAGCGCCCTTGTCGATCGAGCATAAAGATAGCATAATCATGAACGCCTTCAATCAGCAGGCGAAAGCGTTCTTCACTTTCACGGAGACGGTTCTGATTTTGAAGCAGAAGGGCTTGATTTCGTTGGGCTTCGAGTGCATTTAACTCTGCACGTTGCTGCGCCGATCGCACTCTGGCATTAAGAGTACACATCAGAACTGCTACAAGCACAAAATAGAGCGTTCTTCCTAGATTACCGGGACTTGCAGCCAGGGAGTAAGAGGTTGTTAGGAAAAAGTATTCACTAAATGCTGTTGTGAGAACAGTTGCAACGAGTCCCGGACGCAGCCCACCATACCACGAGGCAACAATCACAGCGGCGAGAAAAAACGGATAAATCGTAGGCTGAATTTGCCACCATAATAGATGAGTTAATAGCAAAGCAGCGATCGGAGATAAGATCGCAACCCCGTAACGCTGTAGCTGAGTCCGTCGCCGAATTAGCATAGACCTTGTTGGCGCAAAATCTCAAGTATAAAAAATCAGCGATCGTAAAATCATCCCACTCAAAGTGCAATTAGCGATGAAATTTCGACGATTGCGCCTACAAGACACACTTATCGTTGTTTTTGAGAATTCGCGATCGCTTCAATTGAGTTGGTAAGCCGCTCGATAATTAAAACGAATCTCATTCTGTACCTTCTAAAGTTCAACCCTTTTTCCAAGTATCCAAAATGTCATGAACAACAACTTCTTCTAGCCAGGTTTGCAGCACAATTAGGATTGGCAACCCTAATAACAAGCCCAAGAAACCGAAAAAAGTTCCGAAGGCAGTGAGTAGTGCGAGTGTTGTTGCAGGCATTAGATCAACCTGATGCTTCATGATAATCGGAGTGACAAAGTTTCCCTCAATCTGTTGAATGATGAAATATAAAAGAACAACGGCTCCTGCCTTCCACGGTTCGTCGAGCAAAGCTAACAACATTGGTGGAATTACACTGGCGATCGCACCAATGTAAGGCACAAACGCAGATAATCCAGCCAGCAACCCATTCACAAATGGCAGCGGAACCTGCAATGTTAATAGTCCGATCGTGGAAGTAATGCCAATAAAAGTCATACTCAAAGCAATTCCCGCCACGTAATGCACCAGCTTTACTTCGCAGCGAGACAAAATTTCATCAGCACGAGAACGGTAAAAAGCAGGAAAGGCTTTCAGTAAAATGTGCCGATACTGCCGAGGATTAGCTAATAACATTAACGATAATACAATCACCAATAAAAGGTTTAGCAGCAGCGAAAGAGAATTAGAAAAAAATAGATAAATATGAGCAATGATCCAATTCGCAACAACCTGAAGCTGTCGGGTGAAATTATCAATGGTAGGAACATAATTCATCATTCTAGATGGAATTCTAGATTGGAGTTCATACGCTAACCATTGAACTCGACTAATTGCGATCGGAATCAGATCGAGAAGCTGTCCAAATTGATCAATTAACGGAACTGAAATCATCACCATCAAGATTCCGACCAGAAGCAATACGATCGCAACTGTGAGTGAGATTGCATATCCTCGCTTCACGTTAGAGCGCTGAAATCGTTTGGTCAGACGATTTAATACTATGGCAATCACAACAGCAGCAAGAAAAAGTAATACGATAGCTCGCATTTGCCAAAGAACATACACTGAGGCAACGACCGCAAATAACCCTAACCATTTTCCTAGTGTCAATGTTTCACCTCTCATTCTAGAAACAACTGCGCGATCTCATTACAGCTAACCATTTTTCTCAGATAGCATTCAAGAAGATGCCAGTAAATTAACGGTTTGACTTGATCTCAACCATCTATCGATTGGAATGAGGCAATCAGTCGAACAGTTCTTTCGAGAAGTTTAGCGATCGTATTGAATTAGCAATTTTTGCAGAGCAATGCGGTATTGATCGGCGCAAATCTAGGCAATAGCGGTGCAGCAGAAAAACTAATCTACTTTTTCGAGTGCAGCCGCAGCAACATAAGGCTTATTCACAAACTCCTGTCCAACTTCGGGAGTGACATCGATGCCATATTCTTTCTCGACATCCGCAACCACAAAATCACGAACGACCCCTGTTAGTTCAATATTTGTACCGATCGCAGGCGCTTGATTTTTGCTAACAACTAGTACGGTTTGCCCTCGGAGTGATTCTACGTCGTAAACTGTGAACAAATTAGGAGTAATCACTCTTTGAACTTTGGTGCTGACAGTAACATTTTGTCCAACTAGTTCTGTAAGTGGGTTGGTAGCCGGGGAAGGCAATATCGTTGCAGGCGAGGTTGGCGATGGTGTTGCGGGTAAAGTCGGGGAAGGGGATATAGGTGCAATAACGGCTCTCTGCTCTGTCTCACAGGCAGATATAACAAAAGTCATTAGCCCTAGTGCGATCGCGCTTTGAATTCTCCAACTCGCTCGACTCAGGCGGTTACGAGTGAAGTGCCGACTCATCTTTGCGTTTCTGGTTCTAGTTATCATTCAGGAAAGACCTCCTCAATATTTCTGATTGGGTTTCTTTTCGTGGATTTTGCTATCGCGATCGATGTGTTACTGATTGACACATCAACAATTTGAACCTTAGATCTCAATAGTGGAAACTAGGTGGAAAACTTCAGCAACGGCTTCAAGTTCACTCTAGAGAGATAGCTGGTAGCTCTTTCGTTCTGTTCAAATCATGCGTCCAACTTGCGATCTCTTTGATTCTATGTAAGCCTTCAAGCTATCTTGCTATCTTGATTCTGAGCTTAGATATCTCTCGATAGAGCTAACCTGCACATTGATAGTATCTGAAGAAGTGTAGATGTACCGTAGTTGTACTAGCAACCAATCCAAAGTATTTGCATAATTAAGACTGGAGCACAGAAATAAGAGAAGCTTAGAATCTCACAGCTTCGGGAGAATCTACAACAGGAAGACACTGATGAAGATCAGCAGAATTTTAGTAATCGACGACGAAGATGATATTCGGGGCTTAATTCAGACCTGTTTAGAACTGGTCGGAGGATGGCAAGTTGTCACTGCTAGTTCTGGTGCAGAAGGGCTGATCAAAGCTGAAACAGAACAACCGGATGCAATTCTGCTCGACATGATGATGCCTGAGATTGATGGACTTGCGACATTGCAGAAATTACAATCGAATCAGTTGACGAAGCATATTGCGGTTATTTTACTTACGGCAAAGGGACGTGCGATCGCGCAAAGTCAACTCGCTCAACTCAATGTCAAGGGCATTATCAGTAAACCGTTTAAGCCTTTAGATCTAGCCAATCAGATCACCGCTCTTTTGGACAAAACCCACTTAGAACCGAACCGATAGCAGACCAAAAAATTCCGCAAGGATTGTTTATTGTCCCTGCGGAATGCTCTTGTTTCTGCCTATGGTGTGGAGCATTTCACGATAAGCGTTAATTGTGGAGATTTAGTGGATCAAAAGCTTCTCCTGCCTGTTCAGAACTAACGCTTCTCTACAACTGGGCGACCTTCTGAATCAATATCCAACTCTTCACGGCGCAACGTTTCTTCAGCCGTTGCAGTGTCTTGTTCGATTTCTTTTCTAACTCGCACTTCCTCACGCACAAACGCTTCTTTGCGAATATCAGGCGTTTCTTCGTAGAGATCCATATGGGCAATTTCACCCTCTTGGAATCTCGCTTCACCGGGAGCAGAAGATTGGCTCGTCGGTGTCGATCGCTCAATTACAATTCGTTCTTTTTCAACGGGAACAGCCACACTTTGAGTTTCTGTCTCAACGTGTTTACCGATCGACACTTCGCCTGTTTTTTCACGCCGCTTGTTTGCAACCAGTCGCTCTTCGTAAAGCTTCAGCGAGTCTTGATTCTGATCATTGTAATGATACAAATCAGCATCATAATCGTAGTTATAGGAATCGCGATCGTAGGTTGGCATTGTTGCAGCACCCATCGTGGCAGCACCCATTGTTGCATCTGAGCGATAAACGCCGCGAACCTGCTCTTCGTAGTCGTAATCAATCTCTTCTAGCTTGTCGTAATCGGGCAAACTTTCGACTTGATTCTTGGTCATGCTCATTGCATAGATTCTGCGATCGCCGCGATCGATAAATGTACGACCCACCGGCAGCAGCACTTTTTTGCCAAACACCCAAAATCCTGTATCTACCGCAAAGTACCGAAGTTGTCCAGTTTCAGTGTCAACCAAGATATCGTAAACCGATCCAACTTTATCGTCTTGAGCGTAAACATCAAAGTGCTTCAGATCGCTAAATTCTGAGTCTTGGTTATAGCTCGGATAAAAGTCTTCAATCTTCATCAAGGGCATTCTATTTACCTCCAAATTCAATGATTTCATTCCTAGTTTATGAACTAATATTCTGCGTCCCTCTACTAGAAGGATGAGATGAAGATGGAACATCTAATTTCCAATTGAAGAAGTAGAAATTCTTTGTTTTTTCCACCAGATTTCCACTTTTGGTGAATACAATGGCGGGAATACTTTTACTACACCTAATTTGATCTGAATTAATGCTCGAAATCTTGCTGAGTAAATGCTCAGGAGGCTCATAAGCCACCTGTTATCCAGAGAAAAGGCATTGCTTATCTGAAGTTCTATCAATTGGTGGAGATAAACAATTTGATAGAGTGCTTATGTTGAAAAGGAGAGTTAAATCGATCATGAATAACTCAAAAAAGCTGTCGTATTTGGGCGAAATTTATCTTAAAGCACTGCTCAAAGTACAGAAGCCGATTTGTCAAGAATTAGAACAATTTAGTAGGAAGCTCTGTTATGCAATCAGCCGTAGAAGCATCACTCAACAAGAAGCTAGAAAGTGTAGGAACAATCTTACGAGCCGCTGGATGGTTTGGTTTTTGGTTGAATTTAGTTTTTGTAGCGGCAGCAAGCTTAATGCTTATGTTTGCGATTGCTGGACGCAGTTTTAATCAAGCTGTTGTTAACCCAATTCCAGGTGCGCCCATCAATCCGGCTCTTCCAGCAACAACCCCAGGGATGGGAATTGGTATTTTCTGGGCAGTTTGTAGCATTCTGGCACTGTTGTTTAGTGTGTATTTAGCTTATCGTCAGACTCGCTTTGCAAAACGACTTCAACACGCAGACTCCGTTGCACATCCGTCCAGAACCGAAGTTGCTCAACTCCTGCGATTAGGTGCGATCGTGGGATTCATTGGAATGTTATTTGCTGTCTTTGGCGGCATGACCACATTGAGCATTCTACTGGCAAAATCACTCTCACAAGTTCAGAGCGTTAGCGTTTTAGACCCTTCCCGAACGATTCGCTCTCTAGACATCTTTGTTGCATTGGCAAATATGACCGGAATAACCGCACATCTCATCGGCACATTTGCTTCTGCCAGTTTATTTGAATGGATTCATCGTTAGTAGAAGCAGCTTGATTGACACGAAAGGAGAAACTTAGATATGAGTAGATTTAATGTAAGTTCAATGTTTCGTCGTAATCCATTGAGTAAAAGTGGCGTTGCTGCTCTTGCAGTCATGGCGTTAGTTTTGCCGGCTTGTAATGTAGACCGTCAGGCAGCTACACCAACGAATGCGACCGCACAAAAGATCGCCAACAACACCGATCGCTGGATTGGACAGACTGTAACTATCCGAAGTGAGCCGCTGAAAAAAATTGCTCCGAGTACTTTCACGATGAGTAGCAATCAGTTTTTTGGACAAGAACCAATCTTGGTGGTGAATGCGTCTGGTAAGCCGTTTGTTTTACCTGCTGGACAAAACCCCGATGTGCAAGTGACTGGACAAGTTCGCCGATTTGTTCTGACTGACATCGAGCGGGAGTACAACTTAGGCTTAGATCCGAATCTGTACCGCGACTATGAAGGACAGCCTGCGATTATTGCTCAATCGATCGCACTTGCACCAGAACCTGGAGAAATTGGTCAAAATCCAGAACGATACTATGGTAAGACGATCGCAGTCACCGGAGAAATCGAAAACGTCACCAATCCTACTGTCTTTACCCTGGATGAAGATCAGTTGTTCGGCGCACAAGATTTATTAGTATTGAACGCTCGACCAAAACAAAATGCGGCTAATCCCAATCTAGCGGTAAAACCAGGAGATACGATCGCGGTTACAGGCGTGGTTCGTCCTTTCGTAGCTGCTGATCTAGAACGCGACTATGAGTTCAATTGGGATCAAGGCTTCGTGCGGACGTTAGAAGCGGAGTATCGCAATCGTCCTGTTTTAGTTGCAACGGGTCTCTACGCCTCAGCAATTCCAGAGAGTGCTAAGTAAGCAGCGAGCCAGAAGGGGCAATCCTTGAAATTGCCTCTCTGTGCATTAGATATACTAGAGATAGTTGAAGGCTATGAGTTCCTTGTATTCCAATCCTCACAGCACCGCTAACGATTGGAATGGTACTTTTCACTGCGATCGCTTGGAAGAATAAACTTTTGGTCAGTTGTGAATCGATTGCACTATAGTTTGATTATGTTCGCTGCGATCACATTAATTCCACTTTTAGCGTATTGGAATCTACTAGGATTTCAGTTTTAGCCGTAACAAGATTCGCAATCGCACCTCACTCCATAACAATCGCACAAAGGATTGTACACCTTTGCGACTGGATCGTTGAACAACAGCTTGCTTCAAAGTCAAGTACCACGGGATAAGATTTCGCCAAGCACTTGAGCATCAATCGGATTGCGCGATATTCAACGCACCAGCGGCTCTAGTAGCCATCGGAATTAACACAGCCACGGCTGAAACTTGACTACTAACGACCATCAAGCTAGTTGGAATTTGTTGCTGAAGCACAACACTCAAGTTAGCTGCGATCGGCACAAGCAATGCCGAAAAATATCGAAGAGTACTTCGCCATCTTCTAATCCCTATATTCTCACAACTTACACAAAAGAAAAGAAGCTGACGCGCTTCTTCTGGCAGATTTAATTCAAAGGGCGATCGTTAGCGTTGCTGAACAATATACTGCGATGCTTGTGTACTACTATCGAGCGGTTGAACTGCACCTTGGCTCACCAATGCCTGATGGATAAACGCTGCCATTGCTCCTCGTGTTGTCGGTTGCGTTGGGTTTAGAACTCGTGTATTGGGATGATTCACGACTACTCTGGCACGGGTCGCTTCTGCCACCGCATCTATTGCATTCGCAGGAATACGATCGGCATCCTGATAATATTGCACGACTTCTGATGCTGGGCGCACCCCTACTGCCTGCTGGTTATTCTGCGGAGGCTGAGCCTGTGCAGGGGGTTGAGTCCCTGGCTGAACGGCGGCTCGTGCTTGAGCAATTGGGGTAATAAAAGGCTGAAGCAATGCAGTTGCTGCTAGAGGCAACATTTGAGGACGAGCCGCACGTCTTTGTTGAGGCGTTTGGGTGGAAGCTGGTGTACTTGTGGATTGACGGGTTTCGGGTTGAGCAGCATTCTGTAGCGGTAAATTACGCGATAGTGCGACAAGTGCCTCTGCACGACTAATGGGTTGACGGGGACGGAAATTACCCTTGGGGTTTCCAGAAACAAAGCCTGTTTCATAAGCTTCCTGGATTGCATCTTCTGCCCAGTAGCCTTGGGGAACATCCTGGAAAGTACTGCCGCTTTCAATCTGCCGTTCTGCGGGTTGATTAAAGGCGCGTCTCACGATCGCGGAAAATTCATCCCGTTTGACAGTTTGATCTGGGCGAAATGTACCATCGGGATAGCCACTAACAATATTGCGGACTGCCAATGCTTGAATAAACGGTTGTGCCCAGTGATTTTGGGTATCAGGAAAGTTCGTAGCTGCGTTTTGAGCATTGACGGGATACTCCAGAGCGGCGATGATCGCAGTTCCTGCAACAACTACGACTCCTGCGGTTGTTAAGAGAAATCGATCGGAACAATGAATCATTTTAATCCTCCATGATTTAATACAATCTACAGTTTTGTTAGAGAGAAAAGTCATACTTAAAGAGATCGCTAATGTTTGATAGCCAAGCAAGGAGGGAGGGAGAAAAAGCTCACACTGCTCCTGTGCAAGCCTTTGAAGCATCGCTTACTGGCAGATTCTGATTAACGCTCGACGATCGGGCGACCTTCTATATCCACATCTAGCTGCTCTCGGCAAACAGAATCCACTTTATCTTCACCTTCAGCGTAAACACTAAAGTTCTTCAGGTCATCGATATCAAATCCGTCCGAGGCTGCGGTGTTGCGATAGTCGGAATGGAATGCTTCAAATTTCATCAGTGCCATGATAGTTTCCTCCATGTTCAAACGATTTGTTCTTCACTGTTTCGAGGGGATTGTGGCTAGCACTATCCTTAGTGTTGAAAGCAAATGTGATTGAAAAGTGACAAGCCTAGTGAAAGGGGGATCGTAGTTCTAAACCTGGCAGTCTGTTGAAGCAATGACTTCTAATTTGGATGGCGAGATGGGTTGACTCGATCGAAACAGTTCGAAAGCTGAGGGATCGCCACCTGCACAAAGATGAATCAGCGTTGCGACCAGTCCAGTCCATCCAGTTTGGTGATTTGCACCGAGTCCCGCTCCAGTATCGCCATTGAAATACTCGTAAAATAGGAGTAAATGCTGCCAATGAGGATTGCGGAAGAGATCAGTCTGGGCGTGAACTGGGCGATTGTGGTGTTCATCCATCGAAAAAATGCGAATCAAGCGGCGAGAAAGTTCTGCCGCGACTTCTGCCAGCGTCATCCATTGCCCCGAACCCGTTGGACATTCTACTTTGAAGTCCTCTCCTAGATAGCGATCGAACTTCTGCAAGGATTCAATCAGCAGAAAGTTCATCGGAAACCAGATCGGGCCGCGCCAGTTAGAGTTGCCACCAAACATACCGCTTGTAGATTCAGCAGGTTCATAGCGGACTTCATGCCGTTGTCCATCGACATCGAAGGTGTAGGGATGCTCAGCATGGAATTTAGAGACGGAACGAATGCCGTAAGGACTCAAAAACTCAGATTCATCCAGCAACCGTTGCAGAATGGGCTTTAGCCGTTTAAGGGGACTGACGATCGCAAGCAACCGTCGATCGTGATCTCCAGGCGTTTCTAACGCAGCAATATTTCGTTGTAGATTCGGGCGATTCTCGATGAACCATTCAAATCGCTGCTTAAAGCTATGAAATTGCTCTAACATAGACGGTTCTAGAATGTCGGCTGCAAATAGCGGCACTAATCCAACCATCGATCGAACTTTCAAGCGATGCCAATCATTGTTCGGCAGATGCAACAACATCATAGTAAAACTGATCTTCGTCATC
>JAAUOZ010000284.1 GCA_012034655.1 Leptolyngbyaceae cyanobacterium CSU_1_3
ATTTCCCTTGCTCCTAAATTTCCCTTGCTCCTTCGAGAAAATATACTGCGTCAGCCTATAGATTTTGGTTTAGAAGGGGTGTGGGGGCTGCGCCCCAGCCAGGGTTCCACCCCTGCACCCCGTCCAAAATCTTTAATTTTATGCCCTGACAAAGTATAGATTCAACCCAGAGAAAGCGTCATGTCATTGAGATCAAATCATGTCATTGAGATCAAATATTGAGATCAAATATTGGGGTCATGTCATTGGGGTCATGTCATTGAGATCAAATATTGGGATCAAATAAAGTAGTGCGCCCTGAAGAAAACGGCTCTGAGAGAGACAAATTTGTCTCGGTTTCTATCAAAAAGACTATCTCAAAGAAAAAACAAATGACAGTGTTTTCACTTATTTTTTATTTTTAGTTTATGAAAAAATGTGAATTGCTCCAAGAATTTACGGGTATTTGGCGCGAAACCTAGTAGCTCTCAGCGCAAGTCTCAGTAGGCTTCGCTCAACTCACGGAGCCGTTGAGGGCTGAGCGAAGTCAAAGCACGACCTCCAAACGAGCCAGAACCAACATTGTTGGGCTAGCTGTTGGGCTAGCAGTTGGGCTAGCAATAGCTGCGATCGACACTCAAACCGCAGATTTCTCGTCCCTCCGTCGATGGTTCCCATCTCCTAGAAGACCGTCGTTTCTCGTATCCTAGAAATACGCAGAACGATCGTGCAGGGCAACTATGACAGAAAGACAACCGATTCAGGTGATTGGCGGCGGACTAGCTGGAACCGAAGCCGCGTGGCAGATTGCCCAGGCAGGCGTACCCGTGATTTTGCACGAAATGCGTCCAGAGCGTCTCAGCCCTGCCCACCACAGCGAACACCTCGCAGAACTGGTGTGCAGCAACTCCTTTGGGGCCCAAGCCACCGATCGGGCCTCCGGCCTACTGCACGAAGAACTGCGACAACTAGGATCGATCGTGATTGCCAAAGCCGACGAACATCAAGTTCCCGCAGGAGGAGCGTTGGCGGTCGATCGGGCCCAATTCAGCCGCGACTTGACCGAGACATTAGCCAGCCATCCCCTGATCGAGTTGCGCCGCAGCGATGTGCCCCAGCTTCCTGTTCAAGGCATCGCCGTGCTGACCACTGGGCCCCTAACCACCCCAGAACTGGCGGAGGACTTGCGGCAATTTACAGGCATGGAATATCTCAGTTTTTTTGATGCCGCCAGCCCGATCGTAGTCGGAGAATCGATTAACTTTGACACTGCATTTCTGGCATCGCGCTACGATCGCGGCGAGGCCGCCTACCTCAACTGCCCCATGAATCGCGAACAATACCTACATTTTTGGGCAGAACTGTGCAAAGCAGAACAGGCAGAATTGAAGGATTTTGAGCGCGAGACCGCCAAATTTTTTGAGGCTTGTTTGCCGATCGAAGAAATGGCTCGACGCGGTGAAGACACGATGCGCTATGGGCCGCTCAAACCAGTGGGGCTGTTTGATGCGCGGCGGGGTGACTTTCGCTCTCCCGAAAATCAGACCCACCGACCCTACGCTGTTGTGCAGCTTCGCCAAGAAGACAAAGCCGGGCAACTCTGGAATATGGTCGGCTTTCAGACCAATCTGCGCTGGGGAGAACAGAAGCGAGTGTTTCAACTCATTCCCGGTCTAGAGAATGCTGAATTTGTGCGGATGGGAGTCATGCACCGCAACACTTTTATCAACTCACCCGAATTACTCTTGCCCACGTTGCAATTCAAAGCCCGATCGACGCTGCTTACGGCTGGGCAAATTAGCGGTACAGAAGGCTACACCGCAGCATCGGCGGGAGGTTGGCTAGCTGGCACAAATGCTGCGCGTCTTGCCTTAGGGTTAGATCTGCTGACCTTGCCTGTGACGACGATGATGGGGGCGCTGTTCGACTTCATCACCTCCGCCATGCCCAAACACTTCCAGCCGATGCCCCCCAACTTTGGCATTTTGCCTGAGCTACCACAGAAAATTCGCAATAAGCAAGAACGGTATGGGGTATATCGCGATCGCTCCCTCGCAGATCTGTCCACCTGGATTCAAGCTACGGGAATTCTAACCACTAGAGTCGTCGAGCAGAGATTACCCATCGTTGTAAGTTTGTAGAGATTTCATGGGAGATTGCTCAAGCAAGTTTCTATCGATCGCCCTAGTGGTCTGTCAAGACTCAATTTTTCATAAAATATACTGCGTCAGCCTATAGATTTTGGTTTAGAAGGGGTGTGGGGGCTGCTCCCCCAGCCAGGGGTTCCACCCCTGCACCCCGTCCAAAATCTTTAATTTTATGCCCTGACAAAGTATATCCACTGAGCCAAATCGACTGAATGGGAGAGGTGAGAAAAGAGGGCGATCGTGCTCCGTAGCCAGACAACACTTCCACGGCTCTTTCTCGACCCTCTAAATAGACATCGCTGATGCAATAAAGCTCTGATATAGCGTCATCAGTGATTCAACGACATCAATGAAAACTTTTAATGAATCTGTGCAGATTTATACCTAAGTACTCGCGTGTCGTAGTACTTTACACTTATCTGTAAGTTCAATTTCTGGTGAAGATCGGTATTCTCTCATCTTGAACGAAGTTGAATGCACAGGGCTGCTGCTCGTTGTCTCCCTCTCAGGGACGGGTGAAGCAGTCTTGACACACTGAGACAACTAGGTGCGAATACTTACTACCCAAGACTGAAGGAGATCTATTATGTCTGTCGAGAGCGCAACCCGGTTTTTGAGAGCCGCTTCCCAAGATCAGTCGATTCGCGAGAAATTTGAGAGTGTCAAGTCTCCCGAAGATTTTTTGGCGGTTTCTGATCAGTTAGGCTACTGCTTTACCACTCAAGAGTTGCAGACGATCGTCTCCGAGCAAAGTCAGGGTGTGGTGGTCAGACGCTCTACGGGCGTTTGGAAGTGGCTTCGCAATGTCAATTGGCTCGATCGCAAGGCCGCCCCTCTCTACTGTGAACTGCCCAGAGAATTTGTTAGCGCCTGATCCTGATTTTGTAAGCAATCCTTAATCTTCAGAATCTGGGGGATTTGCGATGATGAGATCATGCAATTTTTCTTCAGATTTTTAGCGTCACTCCTGGCAGTCGTTCTGCTTCCTTCGCTTATGGTGCTTGCCCAAACAACGATCGCCCCTGGTGATAATTTGGTAGCCGAGGGGATTCCCCCTATCCCTTCAGCCCTGGTTGAGACGGTCAATCGCTATACGCAGTTTCGGTCTGCCTCCCTTTCTAGTTGGCATCCGACGCAGCGAGAAATGCTGATTTCGACTCGGTTTGCCGATACGCCGCAGGTACATTTGGTCAAGTTTCCCCTGGGCGATCGTCGGCAGATGACCTTCTTCTCAGAGCGGGTCAGTGGGGCAACCTATCCGCCTGGGCAGGGCGATTATTTTGTGTTTAGCAAAGATATTGGCGGCAACGAGTTTAACCAAAACTACCGCTACGATTTGGCGACGGGCGATGTCACGCTGTTGACGGATGGCAAGTCCAAAAATAGTGGGGGCGTTTGGTCAAATCGTGGCGATCGTATGATCTACACTTCGACGCGCCGCACTGGTAAGGACACCGATTTCTATAGCACCGAGCCTGCGAATCCTAAGCGCGATCGCTTGCTGTCGCCAGTTGAGGGCGGCGGCTGGGGGCCGATGGATTGGTCTCCGGACGATCGCCAAGTGCTGGCAATGGAGTATGTCTCCGTCAACGAGAGCTATCTGTGGTTACTAGATGCACAGTCGGGGGAGAAGACCCTAATCACGCCCAAGGGCGGTGCTGAGAAAGTCGCCTATCAGGGTGGGGTTTTTAGTGCCGATGGCAAAGGGTTGTATGTGGTCAGCGATCGCGAGTCAGAATTTTCTCGTCTCGCCTACATTGATCTAGCAACCAGGCAATATACCTATCTCACGAGTCAGATTCCCTGGGATGTGGAGGAGATCGACCTGTCTGAAGATGGTCGGCATCTCGCCTTTGTCACCAATGAAGATGGCGCAAGTGTGCTGCACATTCTAGAGACGGCCACGGGCAAAGAGAGGACGTTGCCCAAACTGCCTGTGGGGCTAGTATTTGGCATCACCTGGCATCGGAACAATCAGGATCTCGGCTTTACGTTGGTCTCTGCCCGATCGACGGCGGATATCTACTCACTTAACCTTGGAACCAATAAAGTCGATCGCTGGACGGAAAGCGAAACGGGCGGCTTGAACACCACTCACTTTTCTGATGCAGAACTGGTGCGCTGGAAAAGCTTTGACGATCGCACAATTTCTGGCTTCCTCTATCGTCCGCCTGCCAAGTTTCAGGGCAAACGTCCTGTGATTATTGATATTCACGGCGGCCCCGAAGGGCAGTTTCGCCCTGTTTTCTTGGGGCGTGCCAACTATTATTTGAACGAGTTGGGCGTGGCGATGGTCTTCCCGAACGTGCGAGGTTCCACGGGCTACGGCAAGACGTTTTTGAAGTTAGACAACGGCTTTTTGCGGGAAGATTCGGTCAAAGATATTGGCGCACTGTTGGATTGGATCGCCACGCAGCCTGATCTCGACAAAGACCGGGTTTTGGTTACGGGTGGCAGCTATGGCGGCTATATGTCGCTGGCGGTGGCTACAAATTACAGCGATCGCATTCGAGCCGCGATTAATATTGTCGGCATTTCCAACTTTGTCACCTTTCTCGAAAAACAGAGGGCTATCGGCGAGACCTGCGCCGTGTGGAATATGGCGACGAACGCGACCCCAAAATGCGCGAATTTTTGCTAAAGATTTCTCCAGTCAACAATGCCGATCGCATCAAAAGCCCCTCTTCGTAGTTCATGGACAGAACGACCCCCGTGTACCTCTCAATGAAGCTGAGCAAATCGTGGCAACAGTGCGAAAGAACAATGTCCCAGTTTGGTATTTGATGGCCAAAGATGAAGGACACGGATTTTCTAAGAAGAAAAACGTTGATTTCCAGTTCTACTCAACCATGATGTACGTGAAAGAGTTTCTGCTGAAATAGGCGCGTTTTTGATAGGTGCGGATTAATACCCGCTAGATTCCCGACTTCTTAAGCCAACGCTAACCAGAATTTAGAGCGTCAGCCAAGAAGTCGTTCGTCTCCCAAAGCGAATTTAAAAATCATTGCAAAGGATAATTGCTTCTCCCAAAACGGGGGAAGCCGATGTTATGCGGAGATCGCTATTGACTAGCCTCAGAACAAAGTCAACCTTGAAACTCAAGTCTATATTTAAAGCGTCTTGAAGTATCTAGCGACTGGGAAAAGCTCGAAGCCCGCTTTTTCATAGGTGTGACGTGCTGGGGCATGACCAGGATCACCTGCGGTTTCAACCATTGCAATAGACATTCCAGCATCTTTCATCCGAGCCAGAGCGAATCCTGTCAGAGCACTGCCAATACCGCGACCTTGAAAATCTGGATCGACTGCAACCATATAGATTTCACCCATGCTGTCCTCTGAATGTAGTTTCACAGCTACAAAGCCCGCCGTAGAACCTGCATCGATAGCAACCCATACATTCATGTCTTCCCCAACGCAGACACTCTCTACAGCCTTTTGCTGACTGACACGCCAATTATCGGGATAGAATGCCCGGTATACATCAGCGTTCATCGCGTTCTGAAGCGAATCAAAGACCGGAGTCCACGCCCGAAGCGAAAGACGAATAACAGCATCAAGGTGGCAAGGGGCGTATGGTTCAATTTGCATTTTAGTATCACAACAAAAATCTGTGAACTTTGCTGAGTATACTACAAAAAACTACAAGGTGGATTTCGTCTATCTTCTGAATTTTCACAGACGACTTTTAAGCTACCCCCTCACCCAGAATTCAGCCGCATAACGGTAAAGTTGTGCGGCAGCAGTTAACCTCAAACCCAGTACCAGCAACTCTCAACCGTCCCCTACATTTGAATTGTTGGTCTGCTTAAGCTATAACCATTTCAGCTTTTTTACTAGGCGATGCTGGTTCAAATCGTAGAACTATGATTTGAGCCAGCATCGCAAACCTAAAGACTCATAGGTGCGTCCGCTGCGATCGCTGAATTCAACTTCAAACGCTGCGCCATTAGCTAATGTTTCAACCACCGTACCAGCTTGTCCCCTCCACAGATTGTATTGAGGAAGGTCAACGATTAAAGCTACAACATCTAGCAATTAGCGTTATGCTATTTTCAAGGGTAAGTATTCTTAGTGCCCAGTAGGGGGAATCTCGATTGAGATTATCCCAAAAGTAATTGCTTTTCCAGCACCTTATTGCATAGTAGGCAAACATGTAAGTAGACAGACTTAATTAAATGTCAGATGCCTGCCATTAGCTCACCCCCGACCCCTCTCCCAGAGCGGGCGAGGGGAGAAAAATCGGGTTGCCTACTTCTCCCATTTTGGGAGAAGGGGTTAGGG